>JBHIER010000274.1:0-5092 GCA_046760705.1 bacterium | reverse complement strand
GAAGACGGCGCAGTCAACGTCCTGGATGTGGTGGGCGTGGTGAACGTCATTCTGGTCGTCGGCACTTGCCCGCCGACGACCAGGACTGCCAAGGCGGCGGTCAGCCCGGCCCGCGTCTGGACTTCGAGCGAAACCGTGGGGCAGAGAGCGAAGAGCGTAGAGTTGCCGATCCTGGTCGATACCGAAACTGAGATCAGAGGGGCTCAATTCAGACTCAGCTACGATCCGGCTGCGTTGACTCCCGGCCAGCCTCAGCTCACCGACCGCAGCGCCCAGATGACGGTTGCCTCAAATGCTAAGGACAGCGAGCTGACTATTGTTCTGTATAGCCAGGCAGGAGAAGGGATACCGGCGGGTTCCGGACCAATTTTGACCATACCCTTCAACGTGGATGACTTTGGACCTTGGACCTTGGACTTCGAACTGGAACTTACCAAAGTCCTCTTGGCGGCCAGTTGTTCGGAGACGATTCCGGCGGAGATTGGACCTATCAGTTTAAAATCCGGCAGCCTGCTTCCCGGAACCTGCAGCTTGGAACAGAACTACCCCAATCCCTTCAATCCAGCCACACAAATCAGTTTTCAGTTGCCAGTGGTCAGTGGTCAGTCCCCACCCCACGTCACCCTCAAAATTTACAACATCTTAGGGCGAGAGACCAGGACCCTAGTGGATGAGCCCAAAGAGCCGGGCTATCACACCGTCACCTGGGATGGAAAAGATGTGTATGGCAACGATGTGGCCAGCGGGATCTATTTCTATCAGATGAAAGCAGGTGAAATATATACGGACACGAAACGCATGTTATTGGTCAAGTGATACAAATGTGCGGTATTGAAATTGCGGCTATAAAATTAACAAATTTTGTGCTCTTTTGTGTAGATCCCTGCATTCGCAGGGACGTGTTTTGTGGCTTATTTTTTAGCGGTATGGAAACCGAGGCTACGATTAACGAAGACGGCCACAAGGGGCTACACTACAATGATATAGATGTGGAGTGGAGGGCCTGTCTGGGTGTGGACACGCACAGGCAGGCTTTATGCCCGTAAAACCGGATATGAGAGGAGATGGTCATGACTTCAGGCCAACAGCAGAGCGAAAAATCGAGGGCAGCAGGAGCAAAGGAAGTTGTTTTTACGGCCTTTTTGGTGGGACTTTGTTGTCTCATTTTTTCGAAAGACCTCCCGGCTCAGGTGAGATTTGTGGAGTTGTTGGGGCATCGCCCCTACCAGAGCGCCTCCGATGTTTGGGGGTATACTGATGACGAGGGCATTGACTACGCCATCATGGGTATCTATGGTGGCACGGTGATCATAGACGCTACCACCGATCCGGCCCGCCTTACCGAAGTTGCCTTTATTCCCGGTCCTCCTTCAGGTTGGAGAGACATAAAGACCCATCTCCACTACGCTTACGTTACCACCGAAGGGGCCGGCCCGGGTGGAGGGATGCAGATCATCGATCTGTCTGACCCTTCTGAGGCCACCTTAGTTGCCACCTACAACAGCACCTTTACTACGGCCCATAATCTCTACATCGCCGAGGGCTATGCCTACGTGGTGGGCACAGATACCCGCAACGGCGGAATCCATATCCTGGATCTGGCCAATCCCACTGCCCCGGTGGAAGTTGGAGTGTGGGGTGTTACCTATGTTCACGATGTCTATGTCCGCAACGATACGGCCTATGCCGCAGCCCTCTACGAAGGTGGATTGGCCATCCTCGACGTCTCTGACAAGACGAGGCCGCGAGAGATTGTCACTATAAGTTACCCAGACGCAGTCACCCACAATGCCTGGACAACGGAAGATGGAAATTATGTGTTAACTACCGATGAGACCTTTGGTGGGCACATGAAGATTTGGGATATTCGGGATCTTAGAAACATCCAACTGGTGGGCTTTTACCAGACCGATCCTGAGATCTCTATCCACAACGTCCTGGTGAAAGGGGACTACGCCTATATTGCCTACTATAAAGATTGGCTGCGGATTGTTGACATCTCAGATCCGTCAAATCCGACGGAAGTAGGTGTTTTTGACCTGAATCTCGATAACAGCGGCGGTCTGTACAGTAATGCCTGGGGGGTTTTTCCTTTCACCTCCAATGGGCAAATCTATTTGAGCCACATGGAAGAGGGGCTCTACGTATTTGTTCAAACCACAGAGGAAAAGCCCTACATTTCATTGGAAAGCTTCGCCTTTAATGACGACTCCCTGGGCCATAGCCTGGGCAACGGCAACAGCATCATCGATCCCGGCGAAGTTATTGAGCTCTCCCTCAGTTTCTCCAATATCGGATACATAGCCGCAGCCGAGGCCACGGTAGCTTTGAAGACAGAAGACCCCCATATCACAGTTCTCGATTCCACTGAGACATCGGTCAACATCGAAACCATGACAACTATCGTATTGGAGGACATCTTCTCCTTTCTTGTTCTTCCCACTACGCCCAAGGGACACAGAGTCTTCTTTACTATTGAAATTACTGACAGAGTGAACAACCATTGGACATTTAATGTTGATATCATCGTCTTCCCCCAATTTGCTGACATAGCCGCCGCTGCCGGGGTGGCCCATTCGGGACCGGGAAACGCTGCGGTCTGGGGCGATTACGATGGCGATGGTTGGCTCGATCTCTACGTGACCAACGAGGCGGTGTCCAATGTGCTCTATAGAAATAACCGCGATGGGACCTTTGCGGATGCAACAGATTTTGCTGGTGTCAGTCATCAAAGAGGTGGAGTAGGAGCCGCCTTTGCCGACTACGACAACGACGGTGATCTTGACTTTTACCTCACAGATGCCTTTTTCGGCCCGGGATGGCCCAGCGGACAGGCCAATGTTTTTTACAGGAATAATGGGGATGGCTCCTTCAGTGACGCGACACCAGAGGCAGGCGTCCAATCCAGTGAGGCCGGACTGGGACTGGCCTGGGGCGATTTTAACAACGACGGATATGCGGATCTGTACGTCTGTAATTTACTATCCCCTAACCATCTTTTTCAGAATAACAGAAATGGGACCTTCACCGATGTGGCCTCAGAAGTGCGGTTGGCTCATGCCGGCCAGAGTACGGCGGCTGTGTTTGTCGACTACGACAACGACGGCGACCTTGATATCTTTGTAGCCAGCTTCTCCTCCCCCAACAGGCTGTTCCGCAATGACGGTCCTGTCGGTGGCCAGTGGCGCTTCACGGACGTCACCATCCAGTCAGGCTTGGCAGAGTCTGACGTCGGTTTCGACTGCAGCTTCGGTGATTATGACAACGATGGAGATCTCGATCTGTTCATCACTCGATCTTTCTTAGGTGCCACCAGCCTCTTTCAAAACAACGGTCCTCCTGACTGGACTTTTACCGACGTGACCGATGCGGCAGGTGTGAAAAGCACCGGCTCGGTCGGTGGAGCTGCTTTTGGGGATTACAACAATGACGGCTATTTAGATATTTATCTGGTAATTAACGGCCAGGCCAACGCGCTCTATCATAACAACGGACCCGATCCACAAGGGGATTGGACTTTTTCCGATATTGCATACGAGCTTAATGTCGATTATGATGGAGTCGGCAGTGATGCCGGCTTCGGCGATTTTGACCGTGACGGCCACCTGGATATTTACCTGGTGAATTTCGGGGAGCCGAATGTACTCTATCTCAACACCGGTACGGAGAACAATTGGCTCATGATTCACCTCATCGGCATCTCGAGCAACGGCAGTGCTATTGGTGCCAGGGTGAGGGCTGTGACCGGGCTCCAGTCTCAAATGAGAGAGGTCAGGGGTGTCAGCGGTGTCCATTTCGGATTGGGCGCTTCGACCCTCGTGGACACCCTTGAAATACGATGGCCCAGTGGGAAGGTGCAAATTTTGACCGATGTGGCCGCCAACCAGTATCTCCAGGTGATAGAACCTCGTCTTGGGCACGACCTCACGGTCAGATCGTCCCCCGAGCCCTCGGCGGCCACACCCATTCTGGCTAACATTACCCCCAGGGCGGTGATAAGAAATATCGGCATGGATGATGAGCTCGGGGTTTCGGTTACTTGCCAGATTGATACCTTCGGAATCGTGATCTACTCTGATACACAATCGGTTGACACCTTGAAGACCCTTGAGGTCAAAGAAGTGGCCTTTGAAAGATGGGCTACTTCGGAGGAGAAGATCTATAACCTCTCTTTTTACACGCACCTGTCGAATGACGAGAATGGCGCCAATGACACCTTGAGAGTGACCACGGAAGTATCAAATCTCATGGACGATTTCGAATCTGGTCTTGGCAAATGGCATTCTGATAATGGTTGGGGCGTTACGGAGGTCTTTGTGCATTCAGGTACGTTTAGCCTCAACGATAGCCCTGAAGGAGAGTACGAAAATAGTGTTGATAGCCCGGTCACCTACAATTTCAGTTTTGACCTCACTGAGCTGGAGGCGGCTCATATATCCTACTGGACGATGCATTTTCTTGAGCAGGATCACGACTTCGGTTATGTGGAGGTGAGCATTGATAGTGGCCTGAATTGGGTTCAACTGGGGGAAAGCTACACAGGTGTGTCCAACTGGGCAGAAGAGAGCCGCTCGTTGACCCAATATTGTGGGCCTGGATTTAACGACGTCAGAATACGGTTTCGGATGATCTCCGACTCCACTCAGATGTTCCCCCTCTTTGGTTGGTTTTTGGACGATGTGGCCATACACATTGGCCAGCCGCCCACCGGAGTAGAGAGCGAGCTAGGGGATCGCCTGCCTACGGAGTATGCTCTGTCCAATAACTACCCCAACCCCTTCAATGCCCGGACTGTAATTGAGTATCAACTCCCTCGAACGGGTCAGGTGAAACTGGCAGTTTATAATATATTGGGCCAAAGAGTGAGAGTGCTGGTTGACGCACCTCAGGAGGCCGGTTTCTACAAATTGGTTTGGGATGGTAAGGGTGAACGTGGCAAGGATGTCGCCAGCGGCGTCTATTTCTACCTATTAAAGGCGGGAGACTATAAGCAGGTGAAGAAGATGCTCCTGTTGCGGTGAGCGGGTGTAGTGCAGAGCCTTGTGCCCGTGTTAATTACGCCCACAAGGGGCTACACTACATGATGTCGGTA
>JBHIER010000273.1:0-5097 GCA_046760705.1 bacterium | reverse complement strand
GGGAGCAATCATTCGGGGTTCAACTTCCCACTTCGAGTACGTCGCCTCTGAGGTGGCCAAAGGTGTGGCCCAGACGGCCCTTTTGACGGGCGTGCCCACCATATTCGGCATCGTCACCGCAGAGACCTTAGAGCAGGCCATCGAACGGGCCGGGACAAAGGGGGGCAACAGAGGATGGGATGCGGCCATGAGTGCCATGGAGATGGCCGACCTCTACGCTCAACTGTGAGGCGCGGGGAAAGCCCTCCCCGGCCAATTTTCCCCTTGCTTTCGCTTCCAGTAAACCCTTTATTCTTGAAAGAGGCTGGTGGTGGATTCGTGGACGTGAGGAAAGCTCAGTATGGGACATAGGCGGAAGGCCAGAGAGCTTGCTCTGCAGACGCTCTATTCTGCGGAGATGACGGGGAATCCGGTGGACATGGTGCTTGAGGATGTGTCCGAATGGCGAAAATATAGCCCTGAAGCCCTGAAATATGCGGCCGTATTGGCGACGAACGTTCTGCACTATCAAAAGGAATGCGATCGTTTGATTGAGCAGACGGTGGAACGTTGGGAGTTATCCCGCATCGCTCTCGTCGACCGCATCATTTTGCGAATGGGAATCTGGGAACTGCTCCACAGGGACGATGTCCCCCCAGGGGTGGCCATCGATGAGGCCATCGAATTGGCAAAAAAGTATAGCACGGAGAAATCGGGGGGGTTCATTAACGGCATACTGGACGCTATCCTGAAAGAGAAGATGTCAGAATCGGCTCGGGGAACAGATCTGCCCCGGTAACCGAAAGAGGTGAGAATGCGATACGGAATCATCTCGGACATCCACGGTAACGGGGAAGCGTTGGAAGTGGCGGTACACCATCTCGAGTCTGCGGCCGTCGATCAATTTGTCTGCGTCGGTGATGTGGTCGGATACGGGGCCGATCCGAACCGATGCATGGACATGGTCAAGGAACTGACGGACACAATTGTGGCTGGTAACCACGACCACGCTGCAATCGGTCTGACAGATACTGGCCATTTCAACCAACATGCGAAGGCGTCGACGGTGTGGACTGCCCAGAACCTGGCTGCAGAACACAAAAAGTACATCGAGGTCCTCCCTCTGACCCTGCGGTTGGAGGGAGCCCTGGTGGTCCACGCCACCCCCTATCACCCCCAGCAGTGGTACTATCTCTTGACGCATTTCCAATTTGTGGCCGCCTTTCAACACTTCACAGAGCGGGTCTGTTTTCTCGGACATTCTCATCAACCCGTTGTGTTCGAGAAGGGAGTGAATTTCGCGGGTCCGTTGCCGGGGACCACCTTCTCCCTTCTGGATGGGTCACGGTATATCATCAACGTGGGCAGTGTCGGCCAGCCTCGGGATCGCGATCCCCGTCTGTGCTGCTGCATTTATGACAGCGGTCAGAAGAGCGTCGAGTTGATTCGCTTAGAATACGATGTGGCTAAGGCCCAGGAGAAGATTCGGAAGGCCGGGTTGCCCGAATTTCTGGCCCAACGATTGGCTCGTGGCGAATAGTTGTGAGAAGGGATAGGTATGATCGATAGAATTGTTACAAGGATATTTGGGACGAAGCACCAGCGCGACATCAAGAAGATGATGCCTCTGGTGGAAGAGATCAACAGGTATTTTGAGGAGTACAAACGTCTCTCCGATGAGGAGTTGAGAGGCAAGACGGCTGAGTTTAAGGGGAGGATAGAGGCGCGAGTCGGCCACATTAGAGCCGAGATGCAGAGGTTGAAGGGCCAACTTCAAAATCTCTCGATCCAGGCCGAAGAGGGGCCGGATGTCGATACCCTTCGAGGTGCGATCGAGCGGCTCGAGGAGGAGGAGTTCGAGGCCTCGGCTGAGATTTTGGACGAGATTCTCCCCGAGGCATACGCGGCCGTGAAGGAGGCCTGTCGGCGTATGGTGGACAAGTCCTGGACGGTGTGTGGGCAGCAGATCACCTGGGGGATGGTTCCCTTCGATGTGCAGCTCGTCGGAGCCATCGTTCTGCATCAGGGCAAAATTGGGGAGATGGCCACCGGCGAAGGCAAAACCCTGGTGGCGACCATGCCCCTTTATCTGAACGCATTGACCGGTAAGGGTGTCCATCTGGTTACGGTGAACGACTATCTGGCCCGCCGCGACCGGGAGTGGATGGGGCCCATCTATGAGTTCCTCGGACTGACGGTGGGCTGCATTCAAAACGAGATGAACCCCGAACAGCGGAAGAGGGAGTATGGGTGCGATATCACCTACGGTACAAACAACCAGTTCGGTTTCGACTATCTGCGGGACAATATGGCCGTTCGGGCTGAAGACAGGGTGCAGCGGGGCCACCATTATGCCATCGTCGATGAGGTGGACTCGGTGCTCATCGACGAGGCCCGAACGCCGCTCATCATCTCCGGGCCGGTGTCAGAGTCCACCCACCACTTTCGCCAGATGAAACCGACGGTCGAAAAACTCGTCCGGAGCCAGACGAGGCTCGTCAACGAAATTATTGCCAGAGCGGATGCGCTCCTTCAACAGGGAAAAGAGTATGAGGCTGGCATTGAACTGCTTCGGGCCCACAGGGGAGCGCCAAAAAACAAGCGGTTGATGAAGTTGATGCACGAGCCCGGGACAAAAAGACTGATGACGCGGGTGGAGATGGACTACCTGCGGGACAAACGGATGGGCGAGATCGATGAGGTGCTCTACTATAGCATTGATGAGCGGGGCAACACCATCGATCTCACTGAGAAGGGACAGCAGGCCCTCTCGCCCCAGGATCCCGAATTCTTTGTCCTGCCTGACCTGGCCGAAGGGCTCTCTCGCATCGAAGGGGACGAGTCGATCTCCCCCAAGGAGAAACAGAAACGGCGACAGGAACTGAATAAGATATATGCGGAGCGGAGCGAGAAGATCCACAACATCCAACAGTTGCTCAAGGCTTACTCCCTCTTTGAAAAGGACGTGGAGTACGTCGTAGACCAGGACCGCGTCACGATTGTGGACGAATTCACCGGACGGCTGATGCCCGGACGACGATACAGCGATGGGCTGCATGAGGCCATCGAAGCCAAGGAGGGGGTGACCATCGAAAGGGAGAGTCAGACCTTGGCCACCATCACTCTCCAGAACTATTTTCGCCTCTACGATAAATTGGCGGGGATGACTGGTACGGCGGAGACCGAAGCCCCAGAATTTTGGGAGATTTATAAACTGGATGTGGTCGTTATTCCGACCAATGAGCCGGTTCGGCGGATCGATTATGAGGACAGAATTTATCGGACCAGGCGCGAGAAGTATAACGCCGTCATCGATGAGATTGTAGACTGGAACAAGGCTGGGCGCCCGGTGCTGGTAGGTACGGTGAGTGTTGATGTGTCTGAGACGTTGAGCCGGATGCTGAAGCGACGGAGTATTCCCCACTCGGTTCTGAACGCCAAGCACCATCAGAAGGAGGCCGAAATCATAGCCCACGCCGGCGAACGCGGGTCGGTGACCATTGCTACCAACATGGCCGGCCGAGGAACGGACATCAAATTGGGCCCCGGGGTGGTGAAACATCCCAACTGCGCTCTGGTTGATCCCAGGGCCGATGAAGAGGTCTGCCCCCATGTGCACGAATACCACTGCCACGAACGGGTCCCCTGCGGCTTTCACATCATCGGCACCGAGCGGCACGAGGCCCGCCGGATCGACCGTCAGCTCCGTGGGCGGAGCGGCCGCCAGGGCGACCCCGGCTCTTCGCGGTTCTACCTCTCCCTGGAAGACGACCTCATGCGCCTCTTCGGCTCGGAGCGGATATCCGGGGTGATGGACCGATTGGGAATTGAGGAGGGGGAGGTCATTACCCACCCTATGGTCACCCGGGCCATCGAACGGGCCCAGAAACGTGTGGAAGCCTACAATTTTGATATTCGAAAACATCTGCTCGAATACGACGACGTGATGAACCAGCAACGGACGGTGATCTACGATCTCCGAGTCCACGCTCTGGAAGGGGAGGATCTGCGCGAAGAGTATATGGCCATACTCCGAGATGTGGTGGCCAAGAAGGTGGCTCAGTACACTGGCGACGGCCATGGCGATGGCCATCCCGAGGACTGGGATTTGGACGGGTTGCGGGAGGATCTCAGGCGAACGCTGCTGCTCGATGTCCCCATACCCCACCACGACATCTCGACCATGAAGTTGGAAGATCTCCAGGAGAGGATAGCGAAACTGGCCAGCGAGTATTATGAGCAGAAGGAGAAAGTTTTGGAGCCGGAGATGATGCGCCAACTGGAGCGCATGGCCATGCTCAAAGTGATCGATGAGCGGTGGAAGGAACATCTCTATGAGATGGACATGCTGAAGGAGGGGATTGGCCTTCGCGCTTACGGGCAGAAAAACCCCCTCATCGAATACAAGCAAGAGGGCTATCAGATGTTCGTCGATCTTTTGGACAGGATTAACGAAGAGGCATTGAGTTTGGTGTTCAAAGCACAACTGGTCCAGGAGCCTCCTGCTGTGCCTCACCGCAGGCCGATCCCTGTGCGGACCCTCCACGACTCAGTGGGGAGTATGGGCTACCAAACGGCGACAGCCCCGCCCGAATTCGGCCCTCCGCAGGCCGGTGTGCCCCGGGCTGGCAAACGTCAGCCCGTCCGGGTGGGCCGCAAGATCGGCCGCAACGACCCCTGCCCCTGCGGGAGTGGGAGAAAGTACAAAAAGTGTTGCGGGAAATAATAACTTCCTGAGACTGTATCCGGTGGTCGGGAAACAACCTTTGAGTTAAGATATTGTCAATACTAATCCTCTATGTCAATACCAATCCTCTGTGTCTCTGTGGGCATAATTTGGGATGATAACCAGGGGCAGGCCGTGTCCAGTCAGGTCTATTTGTACCGAGTCAACCATGGAGAATCCTGAGATAAGCAGGAGCTTGTATTAACAAGCTCGCAATGACACTAATCGATCATGAGTTTTCATTCAGACACTATGTGAGAGGAATGTTTTCGCGGATGTTGCCTGGAGAATAAGTAGTACACCGCTTTAGTTTTATCTTAAGGTCTAACCCCAAGGATGACGACAAGATCAACATTCTGGATGCGGTGTGTATTGTGAACATCATTCTTGAC
>JBHIER010000272.1:0-5103 GCA_046760705.1 bacterium | reverse complement strand
CTGAGCGATAGCTCAGGATTTTCCTTGACATCCAGACTTTTTTGTGGCTATTCAGTTGATCACAAAATCGTCACAAATTGTTATATGGGAGGAGCCACCTGAATGGATAAGGCCACGCCCTCGACATCTGTACTTCATCACAACATGTGTAGATCTGATACCTTTTCACTTTCAAAAACATATTGACAATTCAATGGGAATATAGTATTTTGATATAAATAAAAAGGAGTCAGAAAGTGTACTATGAAGAGATCTTCCTGAAGTTAAATGAGAAAAAAGTAAAGTACGTTGTGGTGGGGGGAGTAGCTCTTGTCCTTCATGGAGTGATCAGGATGACAGTAGATCTTGATCTGATGATAAAGATGGAAGAGGATAATGTAGCAAGGTTCATCTCGGCTATGGAGGAGTTAGGATACAAACCTAAAGTGCCTGTTCCGGCAGAGGATTTTAAGAATCCAGCCAAGAGGCGTCAATGGAGAGATGAGAAAGGGATGGAGGTCCTCTCTTTTTTCCATCCTGAAAAACCTTTGAGACTGGTGGATGTCTTTGTGGAAGAGCCTATTGACTACACTGAAATTGATGCTGCGAAGAAGGTCGTTAAAGCCAAAGGAATAGATATCCCCCTGGTATCCATTAGACATCTGAAGCAACTGAAGAGCAAATCTGGGAGAGAACAGGACCTGGCGGATATAGAAGCCCTGGAAGAGATAGAGAGAATAGAAAGAGAGAGTGGCTGAATGGAGAGCAATGAAGGTCCAAAGAGGGGATTTAGTTTTCGTCTCAGTAGGGAAAAAATAGAAGAGTTCAGAAAATCTACTGCCGAGGAAAGGCTTACCTGGCTGGAAGAGGTGAATGAATTCGTTGATGCTTTCTTACCTCGGGAAAAAAGGAGGCTCTGGGAGAGGCTTCGTGATATAAGGAGGTAGAAACTTGCAGGGCGGGTCGACACATTTAAAATAACAGAGGCAAGAGGTAAGAAGCAAGAGGTGGCAGTAACCACCCTTTCCTTAGCGCGGCAAAGCCGCAACCAAAATCGTTTTTGGGTTAGGGTTACGATACCCGCCCCGTTAAATAAGAGATGACGGGGCAGGACATACCAGGGTGTTGATTCGTCAGATGGTCTCGGCAGACGATGTTGGCCGAACCGATTATTTAACGGGGCCCGTTTCGTCTTTCGGTGACGTTATTCGTGTTTTATGCTGTTGACGTAAGCGTGCACCGTAACCGATACCTGCCCGCTTCGCAGCAGGCGGGCGGGCTTCGTCACCGTTACTCTCTTCCCGTACTTCTTGAGGGAATTGCAATGACGGGACACGAATAAAGTTTTGCCAAAAAACAAAGATTTGATTGATAATACTATAGGGCGCATGAAGATTCCCGGGACAGAACCTGCGGTTATGACTTTTGATATTTTGAGAGGCTGCCAATGTTTCTAAGAGGGAAAGAAGGTGCCATTATGCGGTTTACAAAAAGTCTCGCCGTCGGTTCCGTGTCTGCCCTGGTTGTAACCATCGTTGCATATGCCTTTCTCGACAAGCCAGGCATGGAGCAGGCAATCTCCAAAGCCAGATTGGAGGAGAATCTCATTCGGGCGCAGGAGTGGGATGAGGAGGTGCAAGTTTTCGAGGAGGAACCGAAGGATCCCGAAATCGAAAGAAAGCACAATGATCCCGGCTTCAGAATGGACCTGCACCTTCAATATCTGGCGCGTTTGAGGTCTGAAGGAAAAGGTTCTGAGGAGATCGACACATTTCTGAACGGGCCGGGTCTTGAGGCGCTCTCTCAAAACCAAGGTCGCATCTCCGCCAGGGTTTATTTAGCGGACGAGGTGAGTGTCCCGGATTACGCAATTGTCACAGCCTTCGATATACGTGGCTATCCTGTGGCCACCGGATTCGCTTCTGCGGGAGGATCCTACGTCTTAGACGGACTACGAGCCGGTCGCTATTATGTGCGCGTCCTAAGTTCGCATGGGCTGCAGTATTACAACGGGGCATCCGATTGGCGGAAGGCCACTTTGGTTCAGATCACTCAGGAGGGTGAGGCGGAGCATATCGATTTTCTGCTCAATTCAGCCGGAGCCATCTCCGGGGCAGTTATGGACAACACCGGCGCTCCTCTCGGATATATTGACCTGAACGCTGTCGATCCCCGGACCGGCTACAGCCAGGGCTGGGGTTACAGTGACGAGGAGGGAGATTACATCATCTCTGGATTGGAGCCCGGGGCGTACCTTGTCCGAGCCTTGGGCTATGGCGATTATGTGACAAAGTACTACAATAATGTCACTCACCACTCCGTGGCCACGCCGGTGAGGGTGAGCGAGGCAGACACAACCGCAGGCATCTACTTCATGCTCGAGCCTGGGGCCAGAATAGAGGGAACGATTACCGACACCTCCGGAGGTTCAGTCCATGGTGTTAAGGTATATGCCATCGACCCGGTGACGGCTGAGTCTTTTGGTGCCGCGGGGGTGTACGATGGGGAATATAGCCTTGGCGGGTTACCGTCTGGAAAGTATCTCGTGCGCACTTCCAGTGGAAAGTACCAGGACATGTACTATAAAAACACAACCGATTTTTCCCAGGCCACTCCCATAGTCGTCCACGCCCCATATAGCAAATATGGTATTGACTTTGTGCTGCCCATGAAGGGAGGGGCCATTGCCGGCAATGTCAAGGACAGATTTGGGTCACCTGTGTATCCTATCTCTATCAGCGCTCTCGATCCATTGACAGGGAAACGGAAAAAAAGCAGTAGTACCGACAAGAACGGGGATTACCTCATTGAGGGCCTTGCCACAGGAAGCTATGCGGTGAAGGTTTATTCTTCTGAACATGTGAACGAATACTACGACGATGCTCACTCCCTTGCGGAGGCCACGCCCGTGACTGTCACCGCCCCTTTCGTCACCGATGGGATCGACTTCACACTGGAGGACTTGTATGGGTCCATTGCTGGTACGATTCAGGATGAATCTGGCCACCCTATTGAATCTATCCACATCAGAGCTGTAGATCCAAACACAGGGGAGCTTAAAGGAATTGCATATTCCGATTGGGATGGTGATTATAGGATGCATCTTCCCGACGGTAGGTACGTCGTATGGACGGATGCGAATTGGTTAGGATTTGTCAACGAATATTACGATGATGTTTTGGATTTTGATGAGGCCACGCCAATAGAGGTAATCAGGCCCAATATCACTGAGAACATAGATTTTGCTCTTGAAATGGGCGGAGCTATTGCAGGGAGGGTTGTGGATGAGGCCGGGGAGCCTGTCCGCTATGTTGAAATTCTTGCCTTGGATTCAGAGACCGGGGAGTTGAGAGGCAGGTCTTATACAAAATACGACTACACGATCGGCGGCCTTCCTTCCGGCCAGTACGTCATTTTCGTGGAAGGTTCTCATCTGGGATACGTCAATATGTATTATGACAATGTTGCCCACTTCTCCGAAGCCACCGCGGTTACGGTGAATAGGCCCGACACAACCTTCGGCGTCAACTTTGTCCTGCCGAAGGGTGGGGTAATTACAGGGCAGGTCTTGGAGCAAAGTGGCGAACCTTTGCCCAAAACAATAATCACAGCATTCGATGTTAAGAGCGGAGAATTGGTATCCTCAGACGGAACGGATGAAGATGGCAGGTACGCCGCAGGTGGACTGGCTACCGGAGGTTACGTCCTTCGCGCAGACGCTCACCACCAGGGATGGGCGGTCGAATACTACGACGGAGTCGCCAACTTTTCTGAGGCCACCGTCGTTGAAGTCACAGTGTCTGACACAACGTTTGACATCAATTTTAACCTCGAGAAAGGCGGGGCCATCTCCGGCCTGGTCTTGGACCAGGACGGCATCCCGGTCTATTATCCTCGAGTCGTAGTCATCGACCCAAATCACTCTGAAAAGATCGTTCAGGGAAAAGGATATTATGAGGGAGAATACACCATCGGAGGGCTGCCTTCGGGATCGTACCTGGTGAAGACTGAAATGGCGGAGTGGGGATACGCCGACGAATATTATGACAATGCACCAGACGTCTCTTCGGCCACACTGGTGGAGGTGGTAGCGCCAGACACCGTAGCTGGGATCGATTTTGAATTGGAGATAACCACCGGATACATCGCGGGGCGCGTCACCGATAACGAAGGTGCAGCCATTCTCCGCGCGTACATTCACGTATTGGATCCATTCACTGGCCATGAAATAAGCATGAGAAGTAAAAGTTACAATGAAGGAAACTATATTGTCCCGATGTTATCGGAGGGAACGTATCTGGTGAAGGCGGAAGTATACACGACGGCGTCGAGAATCCGCGAATGGTCATACATACCCGAATATTACGACAATGCCCGCACCTTCAGGGAGGCCACACCTGTTGAGGTTGTGGCAAGAGACACAACGAAGGGGATCGACTTCAACCTGGATCCGATCCTCGGTTCCATCTCGGGCAGGGCAACAGACGAGGACGGCCACCCACGAACCTCCGTCAGTGTTTGTGCCTTGAGCTTCCACTCCCTTGAGCGGCAAGGGGTAGGCCGAACCGATGCCGATGGGACATACCTGATCAGCGGCCTTCCCACAGGAACGTACATTGTGGAGATACCGAGGTATAGATACGCTGGGGTCTATTTCGATCAAGCTCAGGATGTGGCCCACGCCACGCCCGTTGAGGTGACAGCACCGCATAAGACCTCCGGCATCGACTTCGTCCTGGGACCGATAGGTTCGATTGCGGGCCAGCTTACTTATGGTGGTGTACCTCTCTCGAAGGATAGCGGGAGCGTATTCATCATCGCCTACGACGCCGAATCTGGGGCCTTTCGCGGCATTGACTTCGGTAGTAGCGACGGAAACTACGAAATAGATGGGCTTCCTCCTGGCGACTACAAGATAGCCGCGCTGCCATCCATCTGTTGGTCCGAGGATCCCTGTCCGTATACCATCACCTATTACGGAGGAGGAAGGACGTTTGCTGACTCAACATCGCTGAGGGTGACTGTGTTACCAGATCAAACAGTATCGGGGATCGATATCGAAATGAAGAGCGCTGGAGGGTTTATCTCCGGCCATTTCTATGATGGGTCCATGGGCGGACTTCT
>JBHIER010000271.1:0-5136 GCA_046760705.1 bacterium | reverse complement strand
CCTGCGGGGGCCGCCCTCACAAAGGCAAAGGGCCGACACGGAGTTCGGCCCCTACGATCCATTTGTCTGAGAAGCCAGCCCGGATTCAACCACGGTGGCCTCTCTCCTCCTTAATAGACCCTGGGAAACTACCTCAAAAGCACCATACGCCTGGTGGCGGTGAAATCACCAGCCGTGAGCCGATAAAAATAGACTCCGCTGGCCACGTCGTTGCCGAATGAGTCCTTCCCGTCCCAGACCACGGAATGGTATCCAGCTTCCGTGGTTTCATCCACCAGCGTCCGCAGCTCCTGGTTGTAGGCTTTGAGCATAGTGCGAAGAGCGGAAAGCCCACGCCCATCCCTTTACTCTCTGTTGTTAATAAGGGGACATCATGCCTATTTCATTTCCTCTTCCTGCAGATCCTCACCCAAGAAATCATCTCACCCACCATTTCCAGCAAAGGGGTAACCTTGACGAGCGTGTCATCGCGACCGGACAGGCGAGCCCTTGCACTACTCCAGGGCCAGTCCGCCGGCTCCCCCACAAGGCCCACCCTCACCGGATTCATCTCAATGGAGCGAGTACAGGCCAGCAAGTATCTCTCGTCCATAGCATATGAGGCAAACCGTCCCTGCCAAAGATGACCTGTCCGCCCCTCGCGAAGGTTTATCCGTTGGGTGTACCGACCATGCGCCCCGCTAAATCCCTCCTGCTGACTCGGGTTTCCCTTATACAACAGGCCTTTGCAGGTTGCTGCCAGCCCCTGCTGGGAGATGGCCCTTCCCGGCGTTATCTCCGCGAATCTTTCCCTGGATGCTTGGACCCATACCCCGGTGGTCCTCTTGGTGCTTATGCTCGTCTCTTCCCAAGAGACATCGGCCTTCGCCACGTCGGGCCCGGCTCGGCACTCGACAAACAATCCGTACGGCGACTTCTGTACGGGAGACTTCTCGGGACCTTCCGGTGCACCTGCCCGTTTCTTCCCGCAAGACTCCGGCCTCACCCCAGGCTTTACGAGTTCGGCTCGTGAAAAATAATCCCTGCAACGCAACTTCAACAGGGCAGCCAGACCGTTTACACCACACAACGAACACGAGGTCACCCTTCGTGAACTGTGGTATCGCTAGGTGTCCGTCTCGGGCGACTGACACGGCAGGACTCTCACCCGCTGGACTATAGCCCTGTTGGCCGCTACAAAACCCTGAGGATGTATCGTGCTGCAACATACTCTGGCCAACAACATTTTGCCTCTAGGAATAAAAATCCTTGACTTCTATGCAAGACCAGTGCATATTATGAAGTTGCATAATGTACGGTCCCTGCATAAACTAAGAAGCGCGAGGTGTCTCTAGCATGAGCAAAAAATCACAACAATTCCACCTGGCATTTTCGGACTTTCTATTCAATGAGCCTCGCAAGCCTCTCCCCGATCGCTCCATTCTGTGGAACAGGAACGACACTTGTTGAAGCAAAGCTATGTGGAGTACCTAGTATTGGTCTTGAGGCGAACCCATTTACCCATTTTGCGAGCTTTGTGAAAGTCGACTGCCCGGTGGATCCTGACACATTCATTGAGGGGGCGCACAAAAATAGCTGCTGCTGCTCTAAGAAAACTGAAAGAACAAGGGACAATCAAAACACTTAATGAAGCTATTAAAACCCATTCTCTAAGAACGCTTGATCCCGACGCGGCAAATCTACTCTTATCAAATTCTATTAGCTCCATGCTACAGAGAGCTCAGCGTAGGGAACCCGAAATATGATGGTCCCATCGCAGCACACTGGCTACCTGAAGTACGAGGGATCTGTGATAACCTACGTCGCATAGCGGACAGGTGTCATCTCACCTCTACTGTCTTGCTTGGCGGTGCGCGAAACATTAGCGGAATGATAAAACCGAACTCGATAGAGGCTATGATAACCTCTCCACCTTATCCGAATGAAAAAGACTCCACACGGACAACAAGGTTGAAATTGGTTATCCCTGGTTTCATAGGAAATCGCCAAGAGTTGCGGAGTTTCAAAAAGAACTTAATCCGTTCAAACGCTCGAGGAGTTTACAAGAGTGACGATGATGCCACTTGGATTCAGGATCACAGAGAGACATGACAGGAGCAATTACCTTCTTGCTTTCGGGGGTGGTTTTAGGACTCAGCGCAGGATTGGCCCCGGGGCCTCTGCTAACGTTGGTGGTTTCTGAAACATTCCGCCACGGGACAAAGGAGGGCATCAAAGTTTCAATGGCACCGCTTCTGACTGATCTTCCTATCGTATTATTCACTCTCTTCATCCTCTCACCGCTATCCAACATACAGCCAGTCTTGGGAGCGATATTTCTACTTGGAAGTGCATTTCTTGTTTATCTGGGTTATGAAAGCATATCTTTCAAGGGCGTCGACTTAGATCTTGAGCACGCAAAGCCGCAGTCACTCAAGAAGGGTGTTGTCGCCAATTTCCTGAACCCCCACCCATACATGTTTTGGCTTTCAATAGGAGCCCCTATGGTACTAAAGGCTTTGAGTATTGGTGTCTCTTCGGCAGTACTCTTTATATCCGGTTTTTATACTCTTCTTATCGGCTCAAAATTGTCGGTAGCTTTGGTAATCGGAAAATCGCGCTCCTTCCTCAAAACCAAAACCTATGTATATACAATCAAAGCTTTAGGGATCATTCTCTTGGTGTTTGCCGCTCTTTTTCTCGCGGACGGTCTAAAAACGCTTGGGGTGTTCTGAGAGATGCAAGGAACAAGCGATTTTACAGAGGTAAGCTGGCGGATACGAAAAATCGGATGCACCAAAGGGTTGAACCCAAGAACCAATTGTATCTCATGTATACAATTTATCCCAGATTATGCGTAAGAGGTACCAGGCAAGATTTAGACAGGGAGCAGAATCTGATCCGACAATAGCAGTGGGGAGAAATGGCCCTCTCCTATACTCTGGCCCCATATCGGTGGGGGGCATGAACGCCAATCCAGAGGCGGAGCCGCTGAGCGGAATGGAACTCCCCCTGTTTATGACAATGCCGAGCCGCAATCTGTCCAAGACAACCTGGCAGGTGGGCACCTTACTGATTCACCTCTCAGGTGAGTCAATATCCAAGGAGGTAGCTGTTGGTATCATTCTCCACGAAGGTGGAGACGTTGCTTTCCTGGAAAGATGGTTTTCAGAAGAGACCGATCTGGGCGACCCGTGATAGGTGGGCAGGTGAAGTCATTCAACAGCGCAGATCGGCGCCTGACATCACACCGGGCCCGACGCGCATTTCCTGCAATGAAGTCTTGGGACATTGTCTGAGATTCCTCCGGCTCGTGCATGGAACATAAGATCAGAACCCTTAGGAAGGAGGATCAAAGCTATGGCTCACACCTTTGAGGAACTTAAGAAGAAGACCGTGAACGAACTCCGGGAGATCGCCGCGACCATTGATCACGAGGCGGTGAAGGGGTACACCCAACTGAACAAAGAGCACCTATTGGCAGCCCTCTGCGAGGCCCTCGGCATTGATATGCATGAACACCACAAGGTAGTGGGCATCGAAAAGGCTGCCATTAAGGCTAAGATAAGGTCGTTGAAGAGGACGCGCGATGAGGCTCTGAGCGCCCACGACCATGCTCAACTGAAGGCTGTCCGGCGCAAGATTCATGGCCTCAAAAGGGCGCTTCGGAGAGCTACGGTTTAGGGCTTCAGCCGGCTGATCTCGGTTTGTGCCGAAATCCACAAGGGTGTAAAAATCGGTGGGCTGTGAGGGCTGTCGTTGCTCCATAGCAATTGCCGATGAACAGTTCGATGAACTGAAAAGGAGGAGCACCCTTTCACTCCTCCTCTTCAGTTTCGAAATCGCCGCGGGCTATTTCAGCAGGACCATCTTTTTGGTGGCCCTAAACCCACTGGCTTTGATGGTGTAGAAGTAAACACCGGTGGGCACCGACCCTGGGGTCCAGCTCACCTCGTGCTGTCCAGCCGCCATCTCCGTGTCCACCAGAGTCGCAACCCTCTGCCCCAAGAGGTTGTAAATCGAAAGCTCAACCTGACAATTCTTGGGCAGAGTGAAGGCGATTTTGGTCTCAGGGTTGAAGGGGTTGGGGCAGTTCTGAAAGAGTGCGTACCCCTTCGGTACAACGCCTGAGCTCAGGGAGATTTGTCGTACCCCGGCTCCAATGGGCTGCCCTGACGGACCGGCTAGGACGACCTCATCGAAGTTCAACCCTTCAACCATATCCGACGTCATCCGGAAGGGCACCGTGACCGCAGCACCGTTTCCGGCCGAAAGAGCGCGGCCATCGATGCTGTAGACGACAATGGTCAGCTCACCCCTCTCTGCATGAGAGGCGAGACTCATGTGATGGCTCCGCTCGGCCAGACTGGGGGTGCCGGGTGTGAGCGCATCTGTGTCGTACCTCAGTGTCAACTGAGCCCCGAGAACCTCAACTTGAGAGTCAATATGGATGGGCAGATTCAACTCCTTTGTCTCAGACAGGGTGATCTCCTCAGCCCAGACTGTTGCGTTTTTAGAACCGCTGGCCAGGGCCTTCGGCGAGCCCAGGAGGGCGGAGACCATGGCCACCGCATCCAGAACGTTGAGCTGGCCGTCGCTATTATAGTCCCCTTTCCAGAAGGTGCAGTCGTCGGCTTCAGTCCGCTGGATGATAATATTGATCAGAGCCACCACATCTGTTATGTTGAAGTCGTAGTCGCTGTTCACGTCGCCTTTGGCCCCGCACGTAATCCATAGAGCACCACTGATGGCCTGGGCCGCCATCTCAGCTCCGGCTGCATCACCCACGACGACACCGGAGATGGTCAGGGGGTAGCTCCCCTCTGAGGCATCGCCGGCCACGTCAAAGGTGATCTCCAGGACGGCCCCATCGCCAGCCCCCACGACACTCCCTGTCTGGGAGAGGAGAGCCGCCCGCAATCCAGTCGCGTCCGTGGACCACTGAAACAGATCCATCCCGTTCGATCGGCTGGTAAGGGTCACGTCGGTCACGGTCAAGGCCTGGGTGTCGAAGGAAAGGTCCATCTGAAAGCTGGACACATCGGCCCCGTTGAGCAGGCCGATAGCCACCACGTTGTCCGTTGCACCCACCATAGCGGCTGCGCCGACCACCGTGACCACGGCTGTCCCTTCTGAGACGATGTTGAACTGGCCATC
>JBHIER010000270.1:0-5141 GCA_046760705.1 bacterium | reverse complement strand
ATTCTAATACATTCACAAACCCTTCTGCACAAGTCCCGAACTGCTCCGGTTCATACATCAATGATATCCTTGCTCCCGGCCAGAGGAATATGCCGGAGGTGGTTGCCCGTAGCAGGTACGTATATTTGTAAATACCCGGTCGAACAGCATCGGCGAAGAGGGCGACCCGGTCATCCCGCAGTTCCGTGTGGTTGATGGGGTTGCCCCAGTAGCCGTATACTGTACTATAGCCCCGGGTCACTCTGCTCTGTGAAGGTGAGCTATATCTGGTGGAGGTTGTCTTCAGAGAAGCATCTATGGCTTCCAATCCGGCAGGAGTGGGATCATCGATAATCAGATGATACCCGGTCTGCGGCACCGAAAATTCCAGTTCGACTTCCAGTACATCGCCAGCCCGGATTTCAACCTCCCCTGGCGGCTCGTCTTCGTATCTTACAATCTCTCTGTTGGTCTCTGTGTTCTTAATCTTTCGTTTGATGGAAAAACCTTCGTGACGAGCGATCTGGGGTCCCCGGTGCGATAGTGCCTTCTTCATCCCACAAGGCCAAGAGCATGATCTCTTCGTGCAAGAAGAGTGTGTTCTGTGTTCCCATCTTGGTGTCCTCCCGAAAAAGGACATTAAGGTCATGTTCTAAGCTAGCCCTTCGATCCGGGCATCCCAGACTCGATCCTGGGATACGCCTAACGACCAAAGTTCAGTTTCGACAGAATTCGAGGAAAGCGTGCGACAAACCGAAAACCGTTGTTTGCCGATCGACGTTTGAGAAACCGCAAAACCGCGGTCGTCAACTGCAACGCTTCGTTAAGCTAACTCAATTCTGAGTCGCTTACCCATCGCCCGGGCGAGACGATCCAGCGATTCCAAAGTAACGGAAGTGTTATCCGGGTCAAGTAGGTGATTCAATTGCACAATATCAGTGTTCATTTTCTCAGCAAGGCTGGTTTTGTTGATATTCGCAGCTTGCATGATGTCATCAATTTGTAAAGCCAGCAAACGTTTTTGTGCTCGAGCGGATACTTCCTCAAGAATGCCCTCCTCCTCGAGGAAAGCATCAAAGTTACTGCCGCTATATTTATTCATGTTATCACCTCCCGCTTTGCCATAGATCTATTCGATTGCGTGCCACGTTCAAATCTTTCTGTGACGTCTTTTGAGATTTCTTGATGAAGCCATGCAAGAGTGCCATCTCGCTACCTCCGACGGTGAAGAACACCCGTGCAATACGCCCACCACTGAGATTACTGCGAACCTCCCACAAATCTGTTTCGATCTTTCTCACCAGCGGCATCCCCAAAGGCCAACGGAATTGAACCAGTTTTATCTCCTCACCGATTGTCTTTCGATCTTGCTTAGCAAGGCTTTTGAAATAATAGAAAAGATTTTGATAAAAGTCAAGTATTTTTTCCTCTGAACACAGCAGGACACGTATCCCCCTGGCCAATATCTTGAGTGATTGGTGAAGGGGCCCGGTCCAAAAAAGAGTTGACAAAAACAGGGGGGCGAGTTATATTTGAGTAGATTTGATTGGGCGTAGTGCTGGATCTGAAAGTGGATGCCACCTTAGCTCAGTTGGTAGAGCAGCTCACTCGTAATGAGCAGGTCGTCGGTTCGAGTCCGACAGGTGGCTTCCAAAACCTTTGAAAAGGTCTTGCTGAGGAGGGTAGAAAATGAGGGCCATTCTCATAACAGGCGTGGCTCTTGCCTCAGCCGGGTTCTCCGCCGTTACAGCGATCCCAAAAGAGGCTTCCGGTCTCAATACAATGCCCGTCGAGATACGGGCAGAGCAGGCGAACGTCGGTGTCGCGGATACGTTTTCCGTTGAGCTGGCCATCGGCTCGCCGGTCCGTCTGAGGAAGGTGGACATAAAAATCTCCTACGACCCCAACATGCTACGGTGCCTCTCCATCACCACGCCTTGTGAGGAACACCTCAGCGAATTTGCGGAAGTCAAAAAGACCATCAACTCGAAAGCTGGCACCCTTATTTACGCAGCCGCATCAAGAACTGCCAAAGAGTCTTTCCACTTCGATGGCACAATCTGCTCGTTCACCTTTCTGGCCCTCAGACCAGGGCGGGCCAATCTTGTGTGGAGGCGCTTCGGGGTAACTGCGGACAAGGGCAGCGGCCCAGGTGTACCCTTCAGCCTCAAGGCGGCGAGTGTGGTCATCGCTGAGGAAAAGGAGACCATCACCGAACTTCCTCTCCCCGACTGTTTCGATCTCTCTCAAAACTTTCCCAACCCGTTCAACCCCTCCACCACCATACACTACCAGATACCAGAGGCAAGATATCAGATGCAAGACGGCCCTCGGCCCTCAACCCTCGTCACTGTGAGGATCTATAACATCCTCGGTCAAGAGGTGCGAACATTGGTGGACGAGGTGAAAGGACCAGGATACCACACCATCCTCTGGGATGGAAGAAACAACAGAGGTGTCGAGGTATCGAGTGGAACATATCTCTGCCGAATGGAAGCGGAGGGCTTCACCAAAGTTCGGCGGATGACTCTGCTCCGGTAAAGACGTCTCAGAAAAGGTCAAGTATCTCCTGGTCCCGCTCTTTCGAATATGCCGGGCCAGACACCGGGCCCACAGACATATGTCGGGCTCTTTATATTTAGTCCCAGATTATGCATAAGAGGTGAAAGACAAGATGTGGACAGTATGATCTGATCCGACAGGAACACTGTCATTCCGGCAAAAGCACAGCGCAATAGGCTGAATAGTTCCCTTTGTGCATAATTCGGGTTAATATTCTGAAAAATCTCTCTTCACCCCGTGGGATAGTAAACATCCAACGGGGTTCATCTGTGTCCCATTGAAAAAGGAAATTCCTTTACGATTGAATTAAGCGTTGACAAGTCTTCTCAATTCCGCTATATTTGTGTGTCGGTTTTCGATTCCGTGTCCCCGTCGTCTAGCCAGGCCTAGGACACAGGCCTTTCACGCCTGCAACACGGGTTCAAATCCCGTCGGGGACATTCGTTTGTTCAAATCCAAAATCCAAAACTCAAAATCCAGAACTCAAAAAAATGCCTTGACGGAGTCTTTTCAACCTTTTAGATTAAGACCCTGAGGGCCCATAGCTCAAGCGGTCAGAGCAACTGACTCATAATCAGTAGGTTCTAGGTTCGAGTCCTAGTGGGCCCATTTAGGAGAAGGAGGGGAGATGGCAGTCTTCCCTCTTTTGTCATTTCAGGAACCAATCTGGCCACAGCGCCAGAGGATGAAAAAGCTTGCACAGATGGAAATTTTTTCATACATTTGACAGAAATTTATGCCCGTGAATAAGATGGCGGTATTTCTGAGCGTCACATTGGAAGGGGGAATCTCGGAGGCGCTGATGGCTAAGAGGTTGTCAGAGATCGCCGGCTTTTTGGGTGGCGATGTGGAGGGTGATGGATCGATAGTGATTGAGGGTCTGGCCGATATTGAGCAGGCGCGGGCAGGGCATCTCGCTTTCGTGGCCAATCCCAGCTACGCAAAATGGATGAAGCAGACAGAAGCCTCCGCACTCCTTTTGTACCGTGAGGCTCCCCCTTGCGACAGACCAGCCATCAGGGTGGACAACCCCCACTTCGCTTTCCTCAAGGCCATTGAGCTCTTTCACCCCCAAACACCACCCTTTCCCCCAGGAATTCATGAAACGGCCGTATTGGGTGAAAACGTGAAGTTGGGCAAGGATGTCTCCCTCCAAGCCCACGTTGTGATGGGCGAGGGGGTGACGGTAGGGGACTACGTTGTCGTCTTTCCCGGCGTCGTCGTCGGAAACGACTGCAAAATCGGCCCACATTCGATACTGTACGCCAATGTGACCCTCCGGGAGGGGGTCACCCTGGGCAAGAACGTCATCGTTCACAGCGGGACCGTAATCGGAAGCGACGGGTTCGGATACGTTCAAGAGGGCGACGTGCACCACAAAGTTCCCCAGATTGGCCGGGTGGTGATCGAAGACGATGTGGAGATCGGAGCGAACGTGGCCATCGATCGGGCCACTCTGGGTGAGACGAGGATCAAAAGTGGGACAAAACTGGACAACCTGGTCCACGTGGCCCACAATGTCCTCATCGGTCAGAACGTGGCGATGGCCGGCCAGGTCGGGGTTTCAGGGTCAACGGTGATCGGCGATGGGGTGATGGTGGCCGGTCAGGTGGGTTTTGTGGACCACATCACCATAGGGCCAAACACCAAAATAGGGGCCCAATCGGGCGTGTCAAAATCTCTCCCCCCAAACGGAGTCTACTTCGGATCTCCCGCCCGACCCATCGGTGAGGCCAAGCGCATCGAAGCGTGCCATCCCAAACTTCCAGAATTGATAAAGCTGGTCCGCGATCAGCAGAGACGCATCGAAGAGCTTGAAAAAAAACTTGAAAGGGTTTCGTCCAAAGACGGAGAGCTCGACACAGAGAAATGATCTCACTTTCTCTGAGAGACTTCTCTTTTCACTGTCATTTCTGAGGCAGAGCAATGCTGAAACAGCAACGGACAATCGAGAAGCCAGCCTCCTATAATGGGGTCGGGCTCCACACCGGCAAGAGGGTGACCATAACATTTCGGCCGGCGCCGATCAATACGGGCATCCAATTTGTGCGTTTGGACCTGCCGAACCGTCCGTCCATTCAGGCCGACATCGATCACGTGACCGACGTCTCGAGAGGGACGACTCTGGGAGACGGGCAAGCTAGAGTCTGTACAGTGGAGCACGTCTTGTCAGCCCTGGCCGGGATGCAGATCGACAATCTCCTCGTCGAGTTGGATAGCGAGGAGGCTCCAGTCGGCGATGGGAGTGCCCTCCCCTTTGTGGACGCCCTGCTCAAGGCCGGCCTCCAGGAGCAGGATTCCCCAAAAGATTATCTGACCATCGAAGAGACCATCTCCTATTCGGACAAAGAGAGAGGGGTAGATATTGTGGTTCTGCCCTCAGATGAGTTTCGGATCACCTTTATGATCGATTACAAAAATCCGGCCCTGGGAACACAGTATACCTCCATGTACTCTCTGGAGGAGGAGTTCGTCTCTGAATACGCCTCCGCCAGAACGTTCGGTTTCCTGAGCGAAGTGGAGGCCTTGCGCGAGCAGGGGCTGATCCGAGGGGGAAGTCTGGACAATGCCATTGTGATCGTAGACAAGGAGGTCGATCA
>JBHIER010000269.1:0-5159 GCA_046760705.1 bacterium | reverse complement strand
CCTCCACCAAAACCCCCAACCGACCTCCAGGATGGATGTAGGAGGCAATTAGCCCCTCTTTCGTCGCCCTTCCGACCCGCTTGGCAGCAGCCGCAACACCCCTTTTGCGGAGATATTCAACCGCTTTCTCAAAGTCGCCCTTCGTCTCCTGGAGAGCTCTTTTGCAGTCCATTATCCCTGCGCTTGTCTTCTCTCGGAGTTCTTTCACCATTGATGATGTAATGTCCATGAGAACCTCGTCACGCAACGACAGAATCTTCGACAGCTTTTTCTTCTCTCTTCTTCTGCAACTCTTCTTCGACCTGAAATTTGCCTCTTCCCTCTAAACCGGCATCGGCGATGGCCTTCGTAATCAGTCTGATGGCCCGGATGGCGTCGTCGTTGCCTGGGATGGGATAATCGATGGGATCGGGATCACTGTTTGTGTCAACAATAGCCACCAGAGGGATACCCAATCTGTTCGCCTCGGAGACGGCGATCTTCTCCTTCTTTGTATCGATCACGTAGACGACACCGGGGAGGCGGTTCATCTCTCTAATGCCTCCGAGGGTTTTCTCCAATTTCGCTCGTTCCCTCTTCAGCCCCAAAACCTCCTTCTTCGGGAGGGCTTCGAAGGTCCCATCAGATTCCATCTGCTCCAGCTCTTTGAGGCGATGTAGGTTGAGCCGGATGGTCTGAAAATTGGTCAACATGCCACCCAACCAACGCTCTGTGACAAAAAACATGCCACACCGTTGAGCCTCGGTTCTGACAGCCTCTTGGGCCTGCTTCTTCGTACCCACAAAGAGCACAGATTCTCCCTGGCTCACCCTTTCTCGAACAACATTGCAGGCCTCTTCAATCAGTTTCTGCGTCTTCTGAAGATCGATGATGTAGATACCGTTCCGCTCGACAAAAATATACTTTTTCATCTTGGGATTCCATCTTCGGGTCTGATGACCGAAATGGACCCCTGCTTCCAACAGATCCTTGATAGGCACCTCAGTCAAACCGCTCTGCCTCCTTCGTTATGGATGGACTGCCAAACCTTACGGGCCGATGGCCAGGGCCGATGGCCCTTCGAAGGGAGAGTTATCTCTTTGAGAACTGATACCGCTTTCTGCGCTTGGCCAGACCGTATTTTTTTCGCTCCTTCATTCTTGGATCGCGGGTCAGAAATTGGGCCGATTTGAGCTGCTTCTTAAAATTGGGGTCAATTTGAAGGAGCGCTCGGGCAATACCCAACTGGATGGCCCCGGCCTGCCCAGAGAGCCCCCCACCTTTAGCCGAAGCAATGACGTCGTACTTCCCTGATAAGTTGGTGGCCTCCAAGGGCTGTTGAATGATCATAGCCAACGATTCACGCCCGAAATATTCCTTCATCGGATGATCATTGACGATGATCTTTCCGTCCCCTGGGATCAAGCGCACCCGCGCCGTGGCCTCCCTTCTCCTCCCCGTGGCATCGAAAGAAACATCAACAGGCATAGTACTCCTCTCAAAACGCTATTCAAAGGTGAGAACTTCAGGCTGCTGGGCCTGATGAGGGTGCACGCCTCCTGCATAGACCCTCAACTTCTTATACATCTTCCGCCCCAGTCTGTTTTTGGGCAACATGCCTCTAATAGCCGTCTCTAAGATTCGCTCGGGCTTAAGGGCCAACATCCTCTTGTACGGCGTGACCCGCAGCCCACCCGGATAACCGCTGTAACGGTAATAGCATTTTTGTTCCTTTTTCTTTCCGGTCACCCTGATCCGTTCGGCATTGATGATGATCACGTGGTCTCCCGTATCCAGGTGGGTGGAATAATAGGGTTTGTGCTTTCCCCTTAAGAGGTGGGCCACTCGGCTGGCCAGACGTCCCAACACCTGACCTTCAGCGTCAACGACATACCATTTTCGCTGGATATCACCAGCCCTTACCGCATAGGTTCTCATAATTGCCTCATTTTTTTGAATTAAACTCATTGCACCAACGCAAAAAGTGGGCTCTAAAATAATGTTTCCCCAGACCAATGTCAAGGGAAAATTTTTTTGGGACTCTCAACACTCTCCCTTTGAGCTTCAATCCTGGCACCGATAGACGATCTTGCCGCCGACAATGACGGCCTCCACCCCACCTGTAAGCTCTCTGCCTCCGAAGGGCGAATTGCGAGATTTCGATCTGAACCGGGTCACATCGACGGTCCATCTCTTTGTCGGATCGATGACGGTCACATCGGCCCTGTCCCCTTTCCGCAAGTGGCCCCCTTCGATTCCGAAAATCAGAGCTGGGTTCGTGCTCAATTTGGCCACGGCCGCAGGAAGACTCAGCACTCCGGATGAAACCAGTTCTGTCAGCACCAGAGCCAGAGTGGTTTCCAGACCGATAATTCCGAAGGGGGCGGCATCGAACTCCACCTCTTTCTCCTCGACGGAATGGGGGGCGTGATCGGAAGCGATAGCATCGATGGTTCCATCGGCCAGACCTTCCCTGATCGCCTCCACATCCCTGGCCGCCCTCAGCGGTGGGTTCATCTTCAGATTCGTATCGAAGGAGCGGAGCGCCTCTTCAGTCAGGGTAAAATGGTGGGGGGTGGCCTCGGTGGTCACGTTCACCCCCCGGCTCTTGGCCTGCCGAATCAGTTCCACAGACCGGGCGGTGCTCACATGGGCGATGTGAAGGCGCCCTCCGGTGTACTCCGCCAGAGCGATATCCCTGGCCACCATGATCTCTTCGGCCACAGGCGGCATTCCTCGCAGCCCCAGAACGGTTGACATTCTCCCCTCATTCATCACCCCCTGGGCCGTAAGCGACAACTCCTCACAATGGGACACGACCGGGATGTTGTACATCCTGGTATATTCCAGGGCTCGGCGCATAATCTCGGGATCAGACACCGGGGTTCCATCGTCTGAGACGGCCACTGCACCGGCCCCGACGAGATCGGCGATCTCGGTTAACTCTTGCCCTCGGCGGCCCTTGGTGGCGGCCGCGACAGGATACACCCTCACCGGAGTCCCTTCGGCCCTGCGGAGGATAAAGCGCACCGCACTCTCATCATCCACTGGCGGTTCCGTGTTCGGCATACACGCCACACCCGTAAACCCACCGGCCACGGCCGCCTCCGCCCCGGAGAGGATGGTCTCCTCATCCTCTCTTCCGGGTTCCCTGAGGTGTACGTGCATATCGATCAAGCCGGGAAGGACAACTTTGCCCGTGGCATCGAGGGTTTGACCGGGGGGTGAAGATATGTCCCTTCTGGCCTTTCGGCTCCGGATCTCCTTTATCCTCCCATCTTCGATAAACAGGTCGGCCTCTTCATCCAGACCGTCGCCGGGATCGATAACCCGGCCACCTCTGATAACCAACGAGTCTCCTACCCTTTTGGGTCTAGTCGAAACCACCCTCCCCCCCACTCAACAGATAGAGCACGGCCATTCGAACGGCCACCCCGTTGAGGACCTGGTCTAAGATGACCGAATACTCGCCGTCAGCCACATCGGAGGCCAGCTCAACGCCGCGATTGATCGGCCCTGGGTGCATGATGGTCACCGGCTTTTTGACCTTTTGCAGCCGCTCTCTGGTAATGCCGAAGCTCTGGTGGTACTCTCTCAAGGTAGGGAAAAGGCCGCGGTTCTGGCGCTCCAGTTGGATTCGCAGTACGTAGATCACGTCGGCCTCCTCAATGGCCTCATCGAGATCGTGAAGCACGGTCACACCGAGAGCGTCAACATCCACAGGGATCAGCGTCGACGGTCCACACACCGTCACCGAGGCCCCCATGGTCTTCAGACCCCAGATGTCAGAGCGAGCCACCCGGCTGTGGGCGATGTCCCCGACGATCACCACCTGCAATCCTGCCATGCTGCCGTACCTTTCCCGCAGAGTGTACATGTCCAGCAGGGCCTGAGTCGGGTGCTCGTGGCCCCCGTCGCCGGCATTGATGATGGGAACGTCGAGACACCGGGCCAAAAAGTGGGGCGCTCCCGGGGCCGAATGGCGGATGACCACCATATCGACCTTCATGGCCTCAATATTTCTGGCCGTATCCTTCAGTGTCTCCCCTTTCTGAACGCTGGAGCCCGTCTTGGAGAAGTTGACAATATCTGCCGACAGCCTCTTCTCTGCCAGCTCGAAAGAGATGCGTGTCCGGGTGCTCGGTTCGAAGAAGAGATTGACCACCGTCTTGCCCCGCAGCGTCGGCACCTTCGGGATCGGGCGCTCCAGAATCTCCTTAAAAGAGGCGGCCGTGTCCAGGATGAGCTCGATGTCTTCCCTGCTCATCCCCTCCAGTCCCAAGAGATGTTTACTCCTCAGGGCCATCGTCCTCCACCTCTTCAACAGTCACTTCGTCAATGCCGTCGACGTCCTCTATCCTCACAAAGACCTCCTCGTGGCGAGCAGTGGGCACATTCTTTCCCACGTAATCGGCTCGAATGGGCAGCTCCCGGTGACCCCGGTCAACAAGCACTGCATATTGAATGGTCTTCGGCCGACCGAAATCGGTCAGCTCATCCAGGGCGGCCCGGGCCGTACGCCCGGTGTACAGAACGTCGTCGACGAGGATGACGTGCTTATCATCAATATTGAAGGGAATCTTGGTGGCTTTGACCAGGGGTTGTTTCAGCCGCTTTCGAAAATCGTCTCGGTACAGGGTAATATCGATGATGCCCATCGGAACGGAGACCCCTTCGATCTCGCCGATCTTTCGGGCCACCCGTTCGGCCAGATACGCTCCTCGGGTCTGGATGCCGATGACCACCAGGTCCTTGGCCCCGTGGTTGTGCTCCACGATCTCGTGGGCGATTCGAGTCACCGCCCGCCGAACATCCTCCTTGTCCAAAACCTGCGCTTTTTCCAACTCAACCCTCCATGGCCTTTCGCTGCACCTCATCCGGACAGGTCCCCCCATTTCTGGGGCGCGCCTGGCCAAAAAAATACCCTCTCGCAAAGCTGCAAGAAGGCGTTCAGCTTGTGATCGACTTTCTTCACAAGATTCGTATCGCTGGTCTAAACCCCTTATTAGCCTCGCGGGACTAATTTAAAAGGTATTCCGCTTTTTCTTAAAGTTATGATAATTTGGGGAAAGTGTCAAGCTTTTTCTGTCAGCCGGCCCAAATTTCGGTGAAGTGTCTGTCGTAGCGTGTCGTAGCGCATTCAACTCTGGACTATTTTGAGGTGAAAAAGTCGGACACTT
>JBHIER010000268.1:0-5160 GCA_046760705.1 bacterium | reverse complement strand
GGCCCGCGCCAATCCTGCATCAACTTCTTAGAGGTGTTAGTGATGATCATGGAATTGAATCGGTCGGTCTGGGAATAGACCTCCTCCTGATACTCCTTCGGCTGCAGGCGGAAAAGACCGGGGCTGATGGCCGCCACGATCTTCACATTCACATTCTTCAATTTGGGCAGAATCCTGACGATGGCGTCGGTGGTACTGGTCCCCTGGACGAGGATCGTCCCCCGCTTCGATCTCTTCTCGGTGTACGGTTTAACAACGTATGCGCCCTTGCGGGCTTCAAAGTGGGAGGGTATGCCCAGGGCCTTGCGGTCGGGCACAAGGATCGGGGGGCGGGTGAGGTGGAGAGCGATGATGGAGGCCTCGGTCTGGAGGGCCTCGCACAGAACTACCGGCACCTCGTTGTGCTCCCAGGGGACGAGGTTGATGGTCTGGCCTTCAGGAAAGAGCTGGGCCACGCCCGGCCCGAAGATGCCAAAGTGGGTTCTGGAGTCGTCGGCCGTCTCAGGGCCGGAGTGGCCGGCCAGGTAGATCACTTTGCCCACTCTGATAGGGCTGTCCTGGGCCAACTGGCTGAAGAGCCGCATGGGGCCGTACCCCAGATAGATGAAAGAACCGTACGTACCGTGAATAGCATAATAACCGCAGAACGTATTGAAAGGATTCTCGGCGAAGTTGGTGGAGGCGATGCCGGCGGCCATCGAGGCGTTGACAAACTCCGTGATCTCCGAGGGGAACTCGGTGCCCTGCCGATTGTCGGGCCCGTAAGTCCCGAAGTCGACGTTCATCCGGTCTAAGCACAGCGATCCGGAGAGGTCGGCGGCAAAACTGATCAGTCTGCCGTTGGTCACCTTGTTGACATACCGCCCCCACTTGCCCAGGGCATGTCTGTTGGCCGCCTTGGTGCCCGGTTCAGCAAAGAGCTCGGGGGGAAGGTTGTCCACCTTCAGCCGTTCGTCCTGCCACACGTCCACATCCGTGGGAATGGTCAGGGCGGCCGATTTTGGAACCTGGGCCGCAGAGGTGATGAGCGTATCAACAATGTAGTCGATCAGCCCCTGATCCCGGCGCAGGAGACTGAAGACGGTGTCGATACACCCTTCAAACTGGGCCCGGACGGCCTCTGTGTCCTTCGGGTCGATGGGCCGATCGCAACCGCTGAAAGAGACACCGTACTTCTCCTGAAAAGGTTTCTTCGTCTCCCAAAACTGGGGGCTATTCATGGGGTGGGGCGTGCCGTGGGACTTATGGCCGAGAATACCGTAACCGCGCCCTTTGGTCGTGTGGAAGATGCCGATACGGGGCAGATTGCTCTCATCGCTCACCAGCTCCTGGAGAACCTTGACAACGCTGGGAATATGGTTCCCCTCCGGTGTCTCTTTCACAACCCAGCCGTGGGCCTCCCATTGGGCGCGGGGCTCTCCCGGGATCACCTCGCTCACCTTGCGGTCGATGCTCTCGTCGTTAAAATCCTCCAAGAGGATAAACCGGTTGCCCAACTTCGCGGCCCATGCACCGTTTTGGGCCTCGTGGGTGCCGCCGGGAGTGAGACCCCCCTCGCCTTCGAGGGCAAAGACCCGGAAGGGGGCGTTGGCGTGATCAGCCGCCACTGCAATTCCCAAGGAGGCCGGAAATCCGTGGCCGGAAGGGCCAGTATTGTAAGAGATCATCCCGGTCGTCGTGACCGCATGGCCGTCCAATTTGCTCCCCTGACGGCGAAACATGAGCAGATCATCAGGCATAATGGCCAGTCTTTCGTCGAAGGTGAACCTGTCATCCCCGGTCTGCATGTGCTTCAGGCGCAGGGCCTCATAAAGAATAGACAATAGAGCATAGACGGCCGGAACGGTGTGGCCGGCGGCCAGAACGAACCGATCACTGAGAGACTGCTTTGGACGCCGGATGTCATACCTCATAATACCACTCAAAAAAAGAGCAGTCAAAATGTGGATTTTCCCCCTGCTACCTCCAGGGTGACCGCTCTGTCTGTAGTTGAGCATGATGTCGATCAACTGATCGGACATATCGGCTACGGTTTGCAGGTATTGATAATCGATCTGTCCCATGCCACTCTTTTGATTGCCCATATCGCTCTTCTCCTTTCCTCGATCCCTATGGTATGGTTTTCATGTGCCTTAATGAAGGCAAAAAGGATTTTAAATATAGGTATTTTTCTCTAAAAGTCAACCTTGAAGGCCCTTCATCGAGAAGTTTTGGAGAAAAGGTTGACAAAGGAAGGAAGCGGATATATATTTAGCAGTTCAGTTGACGTTCGGGGTCGTGGTGTAGCCTGGTTTAACACACTGGCCTGTCAAGCCAGAGATCGCCGGTTCAAATCCGGTCGGCCCCGCCAATTTTGTATTTCAAGCCCTTTGGCAAGCATGTCAAAGGGCTTTTTGCAGGGGGTAAAGCATTTCGGCATGGAGAGCCTTGAGGCTGAGATTGGCCTGTAGTATACACAGTATTATCATTATCCAGAATTGTCCAATTGAACCGACTTCCCACTCACTATTTGAAGCAAATAAGGGACTGAAAATCACTAAACCCAAATTATGCACAAAGCACATAGTGTGATCCCTTATGGGCGTAACTGCTGGGACGTGGCCCGTGGGATAAGCTCTCCAACGGGGCGGTCTCGGACAGATCGCGGCTCGGTGTTGTCATAAACAGGGGAATGTCCATTCCGCTCAGCGGTTCGGTCTCTGGATTGCATCCTCCGACTTGATCGGAGGATCGAGTCGGGCAATGACAAGGGGGCATCTGGGGTCATTTCGCCACGGTTTCGCCGGCCGATGACCGCGGAGAAACCTCCAGTTCGGCCGGAGGCTTCTGACCGATGAGGTAATAGATGGGTTTCAGAGAACCCCGGACGAGAGCGTCCGAATCCTCACTCCACTCTGTGGAGTGGTCTTCTCTGTCCCGTGTACCAGTTGATACCTTGTGGAGGGAGAGCCATCCTTTCCCCCCAAGCTCTCAGTTGGATGTCTCATCAACTGTGAGCAAAATATTGACCGTCCATGTCTGGCCAGGACCGATTCTGACTCTCCAGTGGGCAAGAAGGGCGAGGTTTTGATAGGTCCGCTCCGCACCCGACTCCGACTGGGAGATCGTCTCCACCGGAAAGGACCACATTTTTGCCTCCTGAGACAGGTGGAGCCGTAACCTTAAGCCTTCAGCTTCTCCTTCCACATCGAACTGTGAGATTTTATTAAAGACTCGAGCCCGCCTGCTCAACCAGGAATTCCATAGCGAAAAGTTGCACTCAACCCCGAAACAGAGGTTAATTTTCTTCTGAGCTGGGTTGGCAATGGTGTAGTTCACTTCCATTCCGGTCCGTTCGGCTCGTATCCGTATGCCTTTTGTCACGGCGACGAAGTTCTGGCCCACTCTACCTTTCCGCTTAAAAATGAGAAGCCCTTCGGTCGGGTTCGGCCTCTCAACTTCGTCCAGAGAATACAGTTGATCCACAAAATTGCCCAGCTCCTCGTACTGACAGCGGGAAAACTTCTCCAGGGTAGTACCTTCGCCCAGAAAATGGTCGATGCAGGCTCCCCGTCGGTACCGGTCGTAGATGAGCATCTTCTCCAAGCCCTTCTCTTTGGGGTTGATAACGTCGTGGATGGATAGGATCTTTTCCTCCGACGCTTGCTTTGCTTTTGAAGGTGAAAGGATGTGCCGATGATACGCTTCAGGTCGCCTGCAGAGGGTGTTAATCAGATTGAAGGGTCGGGGTCGGTAGTCCCATTCTGTGACCATGCCGCCTTCGGGATCAACACACAGGGCCATCTTTGGTGTGGAGACGATGATCTCCTCCCGGCCATCGCAGTCGAAATCGAGCCGATCAATGTCCAACCATTCTTTGTTCGAGTGAAAGATCTCATCGACCAGCGTCTCAGCTCTGATGAGGTGGCGGTAAATGGCCGTCCGGAGATGTCCCAGATAGAGGCCGCCGAAGACGCCGTGCCAATAGGGACAATTGCACTGGCCCCGGAACAGTTCCCGCTGAGCGTCTGCCTCTTTTGAGTCCGATCCCTTCCGGCCAACCGCTCTGTTCACTCTATCGCTGATGTAAATCATCCGTTTGTGCATGTGATTGGCCTCGGGATATTTGGTCAGAAAGTTGCGCCAATAGCCACCCCTCAAGAAAGGCCCGTAAAAGTCCTGCCTGCCCTCATCCTTGACAGCCTCCAGGACGTCCTCAAAAAGGGCTCCCATTCTGGGTGGAAGGGCCCAGCCCATCATCTCATCGTAGGAAGCGGTGGGCAGATAGACCCGACCCAATGCGGGATGACTCAGAAGATATTCCGATGGGGTGACCAGGCGAATCCATTCCTTGGCCTTGGCCAGGGCATCGAAGAAGCGGGCCAGCCATTTTTTTCCGTATACCCATTCGTGCGTGCCGGGCCAGAGCCCGAACTTCTCCCCGTCATCTCCGTAGACTATCAGTCGATCTCCATCTTCGGTCGAGACACTCCGGAGAAAGGTTGTCGTCTCCTCCATCTCCTGAAAGGGTACAAGGTATCTCAATCTTTTGTTGGACGGAAAGACGGCCACCGCCACCCCCTGGTCTTCAGTCATGTAGTAACCATAGGTCTCCTCCTCCTCGATCCCAGCATACTTGAGGTAGTTTTCGTCGATGATGGTGTACTCTACTCCGGCCTCACCTAAAAGGCTCGGAAGGCTGGGTTCCCAGATCCGTTCGGCGTTCCATGCACCCAGGGGGCGAAAGCTGAATCTGGATCGGATGTACTCGGTCAACAGGCCCATCTGACTCAGGGCGTCGCGCCGGGGGATGATGGCCAAAATGGGCTCGTAAAAACCACCGGTCATCAGTTCTACCTGCCCCCTGGCCACCAATTTGGTAATCGTGTCCAAGATCTCCGGCCGATGGCCTTCCAGCCACTCCAATAGGCAGCCAGAATAGTGAAGGGCCATCTTAACCTCTGGATAGTCCGACAACATTACTAAAAAAGGGGCGTAACAGACATTGCAAGCCTCCTCAAAGATGCGGTCAAAATTGCCCACCGGCTGATGGAAGTGAATGACCATGGATAAGTGGATCGTATTCACCGCCTGACTCCTTTCCTCCGCTTCTTAACCTGAAAAAACTCATAGCCACAAAGCTCAAAACACAAAGTTTTCAAAATAATCTGACTATTCAGC
>JBHIER010000267.1:0-5167 GCA_046760705.1 bacterium | reverse complement strand
CCACAGTAGCAGTGAAGCTGCCCAGGAGTTCCTCGGTCCCGGCCAGATCAACCTCAACCGGAACGGTGATGAGCTCTCCCTTGACCAAGATGAAATCAGATGGCGAGGCAGAAACCTTTACCCCTGCCACGGAAACAGTCTTGTGGGTCGGAGCACCCGGACACGGACAACCAACATCACAGATGGGGAAGGGAACCGGAATACCCACATCGTGGGACAGAATGATCAATGCATCGGTGGAATTTGTAGAATTGTCGGCGTTAATATCTCCACATCCAGCATTAATTTTCTCCAGGAATTCAGGAGGTATGTCCAAGCCCACATCGTAGGAGAGGACGATCAGAGCGTCAGTTGAGTTGCATTGTTCATCATCGTTGATGTCACCACAAAGTCCAGGAGGCACGATGTGAAATTCGCAGTCGTTGACCGTGAGGTACGGCAGCAGGTCCGTAAAGGTCCCGGCCGCAGCCATGGCCGAAAAGTCCAGTTCGAGAGTCCCCGTAGAACTATCCGCACCGATGACATCAAAAGTGACGATCAGCACAGTCACCTCTCCCCCAACACCTGTTGGATTGGCCCCATTGAAAGCTATATGTCCAGGGGAGACATTGACCACCCCGGTGAAGCCTGCCAGGATGCCAGAATCACTCGCGTAGGCCACCAGGCTTGTATCCCAATCCAACGAACCGGTGAAGCTGCCCAACTTGTCATCCGGTGGATTCATCCCGGTCATGTCAATGATGATTGGCACATCCACCTGCGTCCCGGAATAGAAGTCATCACATCCGAGCCAAGCCACGACCTCCCCTTCAACATCGCAGGCGTCGCCTACGCCGTCGTGATCGCTGTCCTCCTGGAACGGGTTACAGATGTCCGGGCAGTTATCACAGGGGTCGCCCACGCCGTCGTCGTCCAGGTCCTCCTGGAGCGGGTTCGGAACCTCCGGGCAGTTGTCGGCGTCGTCGCAAATCCCGTCCTCGTCCATATCAGAGTAGCACTCCTGAGCTGGCAGGACGCCGTGGGCCGCCAGCAGTTCCTCCTCCTTTGTCAGACGCTTCTGGAACTCTATCGGCGGGTTGGTGCAGTTAGCGGGACAGACATCGGAAATGCCCCGCACACCAGCGACAAAATTGCTGCTGGCCGCCACCGATACATCAGCCACGCCGTCGCAATCGTGATCCACGGTGAGCCCACAATCGGGCGAGGTGAACAGGCCGAAACCAGGGTCACAGTGCACCCAGTGTCCGTTCCGCGTGGTAAAGGTGATCGGTGGCAGGGGCGGATCCAAGACCCGCACTGCTCCGTCCGGCTGACGGGTGAAGACAAATCGCGGAATAACCGGAAGATCGGCCGTGAACGTGCCGCCGTCAGGATGTTCGTGGTTGATCGTCATCGTTCCTTGCGGTTGGGGAACCTGGTTCGACAGGCATACCTGCACGTCCCACAGCTCCGGCGAGCCGCCGCCGTAGGTGACGGTGATCGGTTGGCTGCTGACCAGGGACAGGGCCACGATTTCGATAGGCACCACGTCAGAGCTGGCACACGGGTCGGGCAGGTGCGCCTTCTCCTTCCGCTCGACAATCACGTCGGTCGGACCCAGCACACCCGGCGGGTTCGTATTCAGCGGCACGCCCCCGAGCACGATGGTGCCATCAAATGGGTCCGAGCCGGGGCCGAAGAAGTCGGCCGGAATCGGAAACCCGCTGAAATCCTGGAATGTGGCCCCGCCCGGCGGCGTCGTGAACAGGTCGACACCGGGCAGCACGTCCGGCTCATCGCAATCGCACGCGGTGCCATAACCGTCACCATCGCCGTCCTCCTGAAAGGGGTTGTAATGATCAGGGCAGTTGTCACACACATCACCCACCTCGTCGTGGTCACCATCCGTTTGATAGGGATTGGGATCATCCGGACAGTTGTCCTCATCGTCCGGAATGCCATCGTTATCGCGGTCCACCACCACTTCGCAGTCTACCCGCATGACGTATTCCCACGGCCCCGGGCATGGATAGCCATCCAAATCCTGCGGGGCCACGAACAGCCAATAGATTCCAGGATTCAGGGTGTCCTGCACAGAAATTTCCCCACAGGGGGAGCCAAGCGCATAAGGGTATATCCCCCCTGTAGCATCATCACAATTGCCCGAACCCGGTGGGTCGGTTTCAGCGAATCCCGCCACGACAGGAAAATTCGCTATAACGGTCATAGTGACGGGTTTTGTTTCGTCCACCATCAGTTGATACCAATCGGTGTCGCGAGTGCCATCTTCAGCCCAAGCTAAGCCACAATATGTTTCCCCGCAGTTGATGTCCGTGAAGACGGGCGGGTCCGAATTGCACCCGCCGTTGATGTCGTCGCCGCAGGGCTCATCTTCATCCAGGCCGCCGGGAGGACATTCAACCACACAAGTAGGGATGACGATATCGAAGGCATTCTCCGCCATCAATGAATCACAGAGCCAGACATCAGCCCACCAGGTACCCGAATTGTCGGCCGGGTAATAACCCGCGATATAGATCGCCGCCCAGAGCCAGTAGTCAAGCTCCCCCGGTGGGATGGTCCAACACCAACCCCAGTACCAGTTTCCGTCGGGATCCCAGAAGTCGATGCAGACAGGAGGATAGCAGTCCTGGCATCCCTCGGTGTTCCATACGGTGTATTTGGCTGCCCATAAGTCGGTGGTGTAAAAGGTATCGGTCTGGGTGCCGTAGGGATCGTTCTCAGGATCGCGGCACATGAAGTCCTCCACCAGCACTGCCGGGCACTCCTGTTCAATGATGTCGAACTCATTGGTGTCCCAGTAGTAACAGGTGGGGGCCAAGATATCCACTTTCCAGGTGCCCGGGAAATCGGCTGGGTAGGCCCCACAGATCCAAATCGCCGCCCAGGTGTACCATTCGGCGTAGCCAGGTGCGATGTACTCATATATGCTGAGGTAGTAGTAGCCATCCGGATCATAAAAGTCGAAAGCAGCCCAAACGGTGTTCGGACACTGCTCGGAGTTCCACAGGGCCCACTTAGCCGCCCAAGCATCGGAGGTACAGAAGGTGTAGGTCTCAGTCTCATGGGGGCTGTAAGGATCCCGGCACATGACCTCATCCAAAAGGACGGGCGGGCAGCAGTCTATGATCTCAAATTTGTTCACCGCCTCGAGCACACTCCCCTGCCAGACCTCCACCGACCAGGTGCCAGGGGAGAGTTGCGGATCTTCACCACAGATGTAGATGCCCACCGCGACCCAGTACTCGTCCCAGCCGGCCTCAAGTTCCACACAAAGGTCAGTATAGTAGGAGCCGTCTGGATAGTAAAAAACGAAGCAGGCCGACCCGCTATCCAGGCAGTCGCTCGTATTCCAAACGGTGTGCTTCCAGGCCATCCAGTCGCAGGTGTAAAAGGTATCGGTCCGGGTGTAATAGGCATCCCAGGGATCGTGGCACATGAAATCCTCCAGCAGCACCATCTGGCACGGCTCCACGCAGTCTAACGAGGCGACATAGTCCCACGGTCCCTGGCTGCACGAATACCCCTCAAACTCTGCTGGAGCCACAAAAAGCCAATAGGTTCCAGGGGCCAGGGTTGCTTGCACAGAGATTTCCTCACAGGGGCAGCCGACCGCATAAGGGTTCAAATACCCTGTCATATCAGCGCAGTCCCCGGAACCAGGTGGGTCTGTCTCGCCGATACCGATCATAACCTCAAACTCCGCCTCGACGGTCCAGGTGATGGTTTTCGATTCGGTCAGCACAAGCTGGTACCAATCGGTGTCGCGAGTGCCATCTTCAGCCCAGGCTGTACCGCAGTACGTTTCCCCGCAGTTTATATCCGTGAAGACGGGTGGATCGGAATTGCACCCGCCGTTGGTGTCGTCGCCGCAGGGTTCATCTTCATCCAGACCGCCGGGAGGACATTCAACTCCCACACAAGGTTCGCAAGCCTCAATGAACAGGTCGAATTCCGGGATGCAATCCGGTGAAGGCCAGGTATCCACCATAATATAGTAAGTACCTCGATCCAGTGTCAGACAACATATGGCGTGGGGATCACCGCTGGCAGAGGTGCTCTGCCCGAGGCAACTGGAATCAGGGGGACAATTATCGTCCACACAGAAGCCGGTCCATGCGGTGCCTTTCGGATCCAAGGTGATCAGAATGTCAACCATCTCAGTGACAGTCAGTTCGTATATAATGTCTTCCCCGCCGTCCCAGGGATCCAGGCAGGTTCCCCTGTAGTCATCAATTCGGCCGCAGGTGGTGTTGGCATCCACATAAGGGAGGTCGGCCGGCAGTGTCACCTTGACCGGGTCACCGCAGTCATCGCCGGTGGACACATGTTCGTCGTCAGGACTTTTCGAAGATTTACCCCTATTGAGTTTTTCCGGAGCACGTTTGATGACTTCCGGTCTCGACGCGGCAGTGGATGGCCTGTGTTGCCTATACTCTTTTGACCAGGGACCCCGGGTCGGTTTGAATGCTCGGGACTCTCCCTGGGCGGCATGTGTGATCTGCTCGCCGGTGGGGGCTTTTTTGTCGCGAGCCCCGGCCCGCGAAGATCTCTCAGCCACAGAAGCCTCCCTGGGCGCAGTCCCGGGGGCACCCATCTGGCCGACGGCCTTTTTACCCTTCTCAGCACTCTTTTCCCCCCGTCTGAGGGGAGCTTTGGTCGGCAGCCTCCCCACGGCACCATCTTTACCTCTGGCTCTGCCTTTCGCTCCGGGGATCCGCTGGTCCAAAATTGGCGAGCCCCTCCTGGCTGAGGTCGCAGCCTTGGTGGGCTGACTATCCCCTGGTCCAGCAAACCATACCGGTATAGCGCCGTCCTTCAGCGGGGTGGCTCGGGCATGAAAAAGGCCCAGCGATTTGCCGTCCTTGAGGATCGGCACGCGCCATTCGCCGGATACCAGCTCCGGCTTCCCCGCTCGCGCCCCGGCCAAAAAGCTCATGCCTCCCCGACCACTCTGAATGAATTGCTCCGCCAGCTCCAACACCTTGGCTTCAGAGACCAGGGCGCTCGCCTTCGGAATCTGTTGACAAACTCCCAGATGGGGATACCAGAATAAGACCAACATCCCCACTGCCAGGATCAGACCGAGAGACAGTCTCTGTCTACAAAGCCCTTGAATCATCACTCCCTCCTTTCACTTGGTTTGTACAGGGTGCCGAATCAACAG
>JBHIER010000266.1:0-5175 GCA_046760705.1 bacterium | reverse complement strand
GAGCTTGGCAGATTTGAGTCTGTCTACTACCACACATTGTGGGACTGGCTGGACAGCGTCGAGCAGGTGGACGACTACACCGTGAAGTTCACCTTCACTGAGCCCCTCTACCAGGAGTGGGGGAACATCATGTACAGCATGGCGATGGTCCCCAAGCACCTCTGGGAGGGCCGGTCCGAAGAGGAGATCACCACCGGGGACAACCTGCCTCCTCTGGGCTCGGGGGCTTATCTCTATGAGACCCATTCCGAGGACCGGATGGTCTGGGTGCGGAACGACGACTGGTGGGCGACGAAACTGCTGGGTCTCAAGGTGGCTCCCAGGTGGATCGTGGACGTAGTCAATCCCAGCAACAACGTCGCTCTCGGTTTGGTTCTCAAGGGCGAGATCGACCTGAGCAACAACTTCCTGCCGGGCATCAACACCCTGGTGAAGGGCGGCTATGGCATCTCCACCTGGTATCCGGATCCTCCATACATGCTCTCTGCCAACACGGCCTTCCTGTTCATGAACACCACGAAGAAGCCGATGGATGATCCGGCGTTCCGAAGGGCCATGGCCTACGCCGTTGACGTGAGCCAGATCGTCGAGGTGGTCTATGGCAATATCGTGAAGGCCGCCGACCCGAGCGGTCTGCTTCCGGTCTGGTCGCAGTACGTTGACCAAGATGTGGTTGACGAACTGGGCTTCAGCTACGATCCGGACAAGGCCAAGCAGATCCTCGCCGATGCTGGCTACAAAGATGTTGATGGCGATGGGTTCGTTGAAGCCCCCGATGGCTCCAAGATCGAGCTGAAGATCATCGTCCCCTTCGGGTGGACGGACTGGATGGAGTCCATCAAGGTCATTGCCAATGGCGCCCAGGCCGTGGGGATCAACCTCGAGCCGGACTTCCCGGACTTCGGTGGCTACTGGGATTTGCTTACCGGCGGCACATTTGACATGGCCATCAACAACTTCGGCTCCAACTTGAGCAACACCCCCTGGACCTTCTACGATTGGCTGTTCCAGACGCCGATCACCGACCAGATGACCAATGGCAACTTCGGCCGGTACGACAATTCGGAGGTCTTCGATCTGGTGGTACAACTGGACAAGACTCCGGTCGAGGACATCGAGGGCATGAAGGAGGTCATCTCCAAGATTCAGAGAATCCAACTGACGGACATGCCAGCGATTCCCTTCTGGTATAACGGATTGTGGGCCCAGTGGAACTCCACGTACTGGACGAACTGGCCGTCGGCTGAAGAAGGCGCTTCCAAGTATCTGCCTTGCACCTGGAATGGCTACTGGAACATGACCGCTCTCCTCATGCTCACTGAGCTAGAGCCGGCACAGTAAACACGTGAGGGCCGCCCCTCCTTCCAGCTCGGGGGGAGGGGCGGTTCCTTGTAAAGACTTCCCTTCACGAAGGAGGTAAGGTGAGACGCTATTTCGGAAGAAAGCTGCTCATCTATGTCTTCACCTTTTTCCTGGCGGTGACCATAGATTGGTTGATCCCGCGATTCATGCCTGGCAATCCTATTCAAACCATGCTGTCCAGGGCTGCGTTACGCGCTGATGCTGCCAAGGTGCTGTATGGTTATTACATAAAAGCCTTTGGGTTAGACCTACCCCTTTGGCAACAGTACCTTAACTTCTGGAAAGCGCTTTTCCATGGGGACCTGGGAATAAGCATGTTTCTGTTTCCGCAGCCAGTGACAAGGGTCATCATGAGAGCTGTGCCCTATGACATCTTCCTTCTGCTGCCGGCGATATTGGTGAGCTGGTTTGCCGGAAACAACTTCGGTGCTTTCGCGGCGCGAACCAAGTGGCTTGATAACACCGTGCTACCGCTTGGGTACATCCTTACGGCGACTCCCTACATGTGGCTCGGCATTTTGCTGGCCTGGGCGTTGGGGATCGTCCTGGGCATTTTCCCCATTGCCGGTGCCTATAGCTTCGCGTTGCGGCCTCATCTTTCATGGACCTTTATCGGGGACCTCTTGTGGCACTGGTTCTTGCCCTTCGCCTCCCTCTTCCTGGTGATGTTCGGTGGTTGGGCAATCGGAATGAGAAACATGATCATTTACGAACTCGAGGCGGACTATTCTCGCTATCTTGAGGCTCTCGGGGCACCAAGAAGCCTGGTTAGAAAATACGCCTTCAGAAATGCCATGCTTCCCCAGATCACCGGGCTGGCACTTCAGCTTGGGGTCATTGTTGCCGGAGCGCTGGCCACAGAAATCGTGTTTTCATACCCAGGCATCGGATACCTGATCCTTCAGGCGGTTCAGAATCAGGATTACTTCCTCATCCAGGGGTGTTTCCTGTTCATTATTATCGGCGTGTTGCTCGCCAATTTCGCCATTGATGTCGTTTATGTCCTGGTGGATCCGAGGACGCGACTGGGGATGACAGGTGAGGCAGCATGACGAAACTGAAAATAAGAAGCGAGACCCTCTACTTTGCCCTGAGGAACAACAAACTGCGGGCTGGCTTGGCCGTTCTCCTCTTTTTCATTGTGCTTACATTTGTTGGCCCGCTCTTTACAGATTATCCCCCGAATGATTACGTGGGCCCACCGGCTCACCCACCCTCATCCGAGTACTGGTTCGGGACCACAACATTCGTCCAAGATGTTTACACGCAGTTTGTGTACGGCCTTAGAGCGACATTCCTTGTAGGGATTGTTGGCGGGGGACTTGGAACCTTCATAGGAGTGCTGATTGGCTTCATTGCCGGGTATCGTGGTGGCATTGTTGATGAAATCCTCAATATGTTGACGAACATTGTCCTTATCATTCCAACGCTGGCAGTGCTGATCATCATAGCCGCGTATCTCACGGTTAGGGGGGTTCTGGTGGAAAGCATCTTCATCGGCTGCACGGCCTGGCCTTGGGCGGCAAGGGCCATCAGAGCTCAGACGTTCTCATTGCGCTCCAGGGAATTCGTCGACCTGGCCAGGCTGAGCGGAATGAAGCCTCTGAAGATCATCTTCACGGAGATCGCGCCGAACATGATGTCGTACCTGTTCATGACCTTCATCCTCCAGTTTGGAGGGGCGATCCTCAACGCGGCCACACTGGATTTCATCGGGCTTGGCCCGACGAGGGGAATCTCGCTGGGCCTGATGATGAACAACGCGGTCCTCTGGGCCGCCCTTCAGCTCGGTATGTGGTGGTGGCTGATTCCCCCGGGGGCGGCGATAGCGGCCATCGTCGGCGCGTTGTACGTCATGAACGTGGGGTTGGACGAAGTCTTCAACCCTAAACTCAGGGAGATGTGAAGTCGTGAGTTTGCAAGTAGAAACTCTCAGAGTTTATTATCAGACCCTTAGAGGGGATGTTCGGGCCCTGGAGGGCGCGACGTTCTCCATCGCGGATGGCGAAATCATGGGACTGGCGGGTGAATCGGGCTGCGGGAAGACCACGCTCGCCCACAGCCTGATCCGCCTGGTCCCCCCGATGAGATTCATCGAGGGCCGTGTGACCCTCGATAACGAAGCACTGCCCGTCTGGGACACGGAGAGAATGAACGACTTCCGGTTCAGGAAGATTTCCATCATCCCCCAGTACGCCCTGAATGCCCTGAATCCGACACGAAAACTAGGAAAGATGACAGCAGAACTTCTCGAGTCTAGAAAGGTTAGCTTCAAAGCCATTCTGCCTGAGTTGAAGAGGAGACTTGATCTGGTTGAATTGTCACACGATGTGCTGAATATGTACCCCATAGAGCTGTCAGGCGGTATGAAGCAGAGAATGGTCATGGTGTTATCCACGTTGGTGAACCCTTCACTGCTCATTGCCGACGAGGTCACCTCGGCCCTCGACGTTTCGACACAAAAAGCTGTGGTGGAAATGCTCGTCGGATTCCGAGACCGGGGATTTGTCAAAAGCATGGTCGTTATCAGTCATGATATTTCGATACTTTACCAGATTGCAGATAGCATCATGGTTATGTATGCAGGGCAATTGGCGGAGAAGGCCTCCACCGAGGTGATCATCCATGCCCCCCGGCATCCGTACACGAAGCTGCTGATTGCATCCTTGCCGAAGGTCGGAGTGAAGCATTCCGAGAAGCGGCTGACAGGCATCCCCGGAAGCCCTCCCTTGCTCCTCGACCCTCCAGCCGGGTGTCGTTTCCGAGAGCGATGTCCCGGCGCTTTTGAGAAATGCTTCGAGGAACCACCATTCATTGAAATCGAGAAGGGCCACTTCGTTGCCTGCTGGAAGGGGTTCGAAAGGAATGCTTGAGCTCGACGGGGTATCAAAAATATATAAGGTGGGAACCTTTGGAGGAAAAGAGCTTCACGCAGTAAGCAATGTCAGCTTCGATGTCAAAGATGGAGAGGTTGTCTCCCTGATCGGTGAGAGTGGAAGCGGGAAAACCACGATAGGTAAGATGATTCTACGTCTCCTCCCGATAACCTCGGGCACGATCAGATTCAACGGGGTGGACATTTCCGCCCTTAAAGGAGACGAACTTAAGGAGTACTATCGGAAAGTACAGGGCGTTTTCCAGGACCCGTTTAGTTCCTATAATCCGATCTTCAAAGCCGATCGGGTTTTCAGGATCATCAGGGAGGAGTTTTTTCCGGGGATCAAGAGCCGGGAATGGGATGAGAAGGTGGCGAGTACTTTGGAGGCTGTCGGCCTGAACCCCGCTGATGTGCTGGATAAATTCCCTCACCAGCTCAGTGGCGGCCAGATTCAACGCTTTCTCATCGCTCGCGCCCTGTTGCTGGACATTCAGTTCCTCGTGGCAGATGAGATCATCAGCATGCTCGATGCCTCCACCCGGATTGATGTTCTCAACCTGCTGGCAGACCTCAAAAAAACCCGTGGCCTGTCTATCCTTTTCATCACGCACGATCTCTCACTGGGTTACTATATTAGCGAAAGGGCGGTGATTCTCTATCAGGGATGTGTGGTAGAGATGGGGGCAACAGAGAAAATATACGGGAATCCACTGCATCCCTACACCAGGATGCTCATGGCTTCGGTTCCACGTTTGGACAGGAAGTGGGAAGGGGTGGAGATCGAGTTGAGGGGAAAGGGGTCAGAGCTCACCGGTGGCTGTGTGTATTACGACAGATGTCCCAAAGAAGCGAAAGGGGAAGCTTGTCGGCAAGAGAGGCCCTCACTGATCGAGGTGGAAGACAACCATCTCGTGGCCTGTAACCGTTACATGGAT
>JBHIER010000265.1:0-5181 GCA_046760705.1 bacterium | reverse complement strand
ACGGTATCCTCTCCCCATACAGCCCAGAACTCACTGCGGCCCGGCCCGGTGCGGAAGCTGATCACGGCGAACATGTCGGCCTGGGCGATCATGGCCAGCAGGTTGTCCAGGTTGTCCTGGATGTCCTCGTCCAGGGTGTAGGGCGGGTTCTCGGTGAACAGACCGGGATGGGAGATATTGACGTAGTTGGCACCCAGCTCCGCCAGCCGGTCGAAGTCCTCCTGGCTGTAAGGTGGCCCCACGGGGCCGGGCCCTAAGAAACCATTATCGAGCTCAGGATAGACGCGGCGCTGATAGATATTGGCCCCCCGCAGTTGAGTACCCTGGTTCCACAGTGCCCATTTATCAACCACAGTCTCGGCCGAATTCCAAGAAACTGTCAGAGCCAACAACAGCGTGGTGAAAAGCGTACGCCGATACACGACTATTCCCCCATAGGTAAATGATGAAATCTCTACCAGGATACAACCGAACTTAGCTCGCTTCGCTGTCACCCTGAACCCTGGCCTGTCGCCAGGGCCTGTCATCAACTTGTTTCAGAAATAGGCTTCTCTCAAGGTCTGTGAGATTCTGAGACAAGCTCAGAATGACAGAATAGGGTCTGTGGGGTTCTGAAAATAAGCTCTAAATGTAACTATCATATCTATCATAGACTTATGGGTCATCAAAAAATCGAATCTATACGATCAATCTATTCGTATCTCAGGGCCTCGATAGGATTCAAGTGGGATGCCTTATGAGCTGGATAGATGCCAAAAAAGAGGCCAACGGAGGAGGCGAACAGCAGACTCAACAGTATTGACTCAGGCAAAATGAGGGTGGTCCACTGGGCCAGTCTGGCTAACAGAAAGGAGGCCAACGAGCCAAAACCGACGCCAATGGTACCACCCACCAAACTGAGAACCAGGGATTCGACGAGAAATTGAGCCAAAATGTCGCCTCGCTTTGCCCCGATCGCCTTTCGTATCCCGATCTCACGCGTTCGCTCCGTCACAGAGACCAGCATAATGTTCATGATTCCGATGCCACCCACGAGGAGCGAAACGCAGGCAATGGCGGCCAATAGAAAGGTCAGCGTCTGGCCGGTCTCCTGAAAAGCCGAGATGATATCGGCCTGGTTGCGGATGTAGAAGTCGTTGTCCTGATCCTCCCTCAACCGATGCTGGCGGCGCAGAATCCTCTCGATATCGTAAAAGGCCTCATCGACCAAGGCCTCGTCGACCACTTGAACAGTGATGCCGGTCAGAAAGTCGGTGCCAAACATCCGCCGCTGAGCTGTCTCTAAGGGGACGAAGATCTGGTCGTCCTGATCGCGCCATCCCGTCTGACCTTTGGTCTCCAAAAGGCCCACCACCTTGAAATTCATCCGCTTAATCTTGATGGTCTTACCCACTGGCGATTCAGAGCCAAAGAGATTCTGCCGCACCGTGGAACCGATCAGGCACACTCTGGCCCGCGACTGTCCCTCCTGATGGGTGAAAAAACGGCCTTCAATAGGACGAAAATTGCGGACAAGCTCGTATTCAGGCTCTGTGCCCACGATGCGGGTATTCCAATTATTGCTGCCGTATTCCACCTGAGCCGCGTTGCTGTATTCAGGAACAACATAGGCCACAGCCGAAGACCTCTTCAAGATGGCTTCGGCATCTTTCTTCGTCAGTCTGATGTTCGTTCCGGCCCCATATCGAACGTGCCCGCGCCAGGCCGAGCCAGGACGGACAAAAAGCAGGTTTGTGCCCAGAGATTGAATTTGCTCCTTGACCGCTTTCTGTGCCCCCTCACCGAGGGCGATCATAGTGATCACCGCCATCACACCGATGACGATGCCCAGCATAGTCAGAAAAGCTCTCAACTTACTCGAAGCGAGCGAATCCAGGGCGACGATAAAACTCTCTCTCAACTGCATGATCCAATTCTCTCGATGTCAATTTTCCTTCTTGCTGCGGCCGATCCCGCCGAAACTCCTCATGCGGCTGAACCGTTCTCGAAACTGCTCACTGTCCATTTTGGCTCTGGACAGATAGCTGATCATCACCTCGTCACCTTCTTTGAGGCCTTTCAAAGCTTCGGAATGGTCGAAATCGCTGACACCGACTATGATGGCTCTGGGTTTGAACTGGCCTCCTTCTTTGACCATGACCATTTTTGGCCGTCCGCCTTGCGTTGGCTTCACATCTTTTAGCCCTTCTTGCCATCTGAGGTGCCCGGCCATTTTCGGAATATCTGCCCGAGAACTATGTGCCGCCGAGGGGTGTCTGTAACCTTCCCCGGGCTTCACCATCTCCCGCAGATCTTTCAAAGCTTCGTTTGGGACGAGCAGAACGTCCTTTCTGTCGGCGATGGTGATGTCCACAGTGGCGTTCATGCCGGCCTTGAGCTTGGCCTCCTCATTGTTCACCTCCACTGTCACTTCGAAAATGGTTACGTTCTGCTCAACCTTGGCCAGCGGGGCAATACGGATCACCTCTCCCCAAAAGAGATCTCCCGGAAAGGCATCAGCCACCACCTTGGCCTCTTGGCCCTTCTCTATCTGTCCGATGTCCACCTCATCGATATCGGCTTTGACGGAAACACGGCCCATGTCGGCCACGGTGGCTATCAGGGTACCACCGCTGACCGAGGAGATACCGGAGGAGATGATCTGTCCCTTTTCAACGTTCTTTTGGAGCACGATTCCAGAAATGGGCGATTTGACCACGGTGTCTTTCAACCGTTCTTCGGCAGTAGCCAAGACGGCCTTTGCTCGCACAAGTTGGGCCTTGGCTTGAACCAGTTCTAAATTGGACTGATCCATCTCTTCTGCGGAGACCAATCCCTTCTCGAACAGGCCTGCTTTCCGTTTGTAAGTGGTCTCCGTTTTCCGAACCGTGGCCTCGGCCACCTCTAAATCGGCCTTGGCCTGTTCGTAATCGTGGCGCACATCCGTCTGATCGAGCCGGGCGATGAGATCGCCCTTCTCGACGCTGTCTCCCTCCTCCACCGGAAGTTCCTCAATCAATCCGCTGGCTTTAGATTTGATCTCCACCTTGTTGATGGGTTCGATGACCCCGGTGGCGGAGACGGTGACGTTGAGATCACCCCTCGTAACTCGAGCCACCTGTTGGACGGAACCGACGGAGCTTTTCGGCTCGTTATGCCTGCTGAACAGAAACCACCCAGCCCCCAAACCACCCAAAGCTACGGCAATGATAACCACTTTCTTCACAACCATCCCTCCTCACAAAAATTTGTTTATATACTGAGGGCATAAAATAAAACAGAATTGAGATTCTGTCAAGATATTTTCGGTGAGCGCTTGACTGGGGCAGGCACAAGGTATCTACCCTCATCAAAACCTGTAGCGAAATGGTCTCGGCTCAAAAAGAATAAGAAATTTTCATATTCAAATGTAGCCTTACAGCCACTATTTCAACAGAAACTTAGATTGCTCCTTTTAAATCCAATTGTCTCGCTGTGCCTCAGTTGAATGGATCATCCACAAGTCTTCCATCGTATTGCTCTGCATGGCGTTGGGCCTCGTTTCTCTGCCCGAACACGTGTGTCCGGCACCGGGTGTGCCTCTGGGTGAAGATTTCGCTCTCCACATAATAGGCCGCCGAGGCGTCGATTTTCTCCCCTGAGATCTCATCGGTCACCGTAATCCGAGCCACATCCCTTTTACTTCTTCCGTACCACTCCTGGGCACAGAAGACGCAGCAGAACTTTTTCACCGCACCATTACGGAGGGTGATATCAATTTCATATATCGGATCGACGGTGATGCCGTCAAAGGCGCACCTGTTGTCCCCGCTTTTACAAGCGACGAGGGCGATCAATAAAAGGCAGAAGAGTGCGGACAGTTTTTTCATCATTATCCCAACAACAGATGAAGACTGACCATCACCAGGGAGAGGAGCAGACAGAGCAGCGAGAATTTTAACAGGTTCCGCAAGTATTTGGGAATAATCTCTCTTGTCTCCTCCTTGGTTCCGATTACGTCCACCACCAGAGCCCAGCCGATGGCGAAGGTGCCCAGGATGAATAGAGCCACGAAGATGGGGGAGTCCGGCACCTTCTGGACCAGATCGTAGGGATCGTGATGGTAGGGCAAATTCATCAATATCGGCCCTAAATCTTCTATGAGGGCCAAAGCCACCGCCGCCACATTGAGCAGGGCCAAGGCCACCAGAGCGATCAAAGTGAACCGCCTCCGCCGGGCCGGATTTTTCAGCCCGCCCCGGCTGAGAACCAAACCCACAGAGCCCATCAGCACCAGATTACTCACATAGTAGAGCGGTATCATAAATGTTCGGTAAGCCTGGCCTAAGAGCGATTGCGAAATGAGCGACGAGGGCCGGGAGCCGATGTCGAAGACTGTGGTACAGCAGTAAACCGTTGTGGTCGGGTTCATCTTGAACATGTACACCAGATCACCTAAACTGTCGGCCAGGATGAAAAGTGTAACCACCAAGAGAAACAGAAACTTTCGGCTCATCAGTGCGTACGTCTTCGTCTTTCGATCCAACCCGTGGAGCAGCAGCCAAGCGCCAATGAGAAAGAAGACGATGGGCTTAACCATTTGCAAGAAGGTGGATAGTTGAGGTAGTACCTGCGTCACACCGTAGATGCACATGGCCCCTTCGATATCCGGGACGAAGCTGAGCAAAGTGGCGTAGAAGAGGGGCCAGCTCAACAGCCTCACCACGAGCAGCACCACGGCCATCAGCAGAACGAGATACGTTCTGGCCTCAAAGAGCGATTGGGCGTCGCTGCTGATTTGGGCGCGCGACCTTTTATACAACATGAAGGCGTAGACGCCCAAGAAGAGGCCCAAGCCGATAGCCACAGCGGCGATGAATATCATTAAGATGGTGTAGAGATTTAAGATCACGCCTCTTTCCTCCTCACGTCGACCAACTTCCCCTCTTCCAGCTCCAGGGTCAAGTCTGCGCAGTCGAGAAAGATGGGATCGTGGGAGGAGACGATGACCGTCCTACCCTCCTTCTTCGAATTCAGCAAAACGTTCAACAGATTGTCTATGGACCGCTTATCGATGTTTGATGTCGGCTCGTCGGCAATGAGAATCTCGGGGTTGCAGACGAAAGCTCTGGCGATGGCCACCCGCTGTTGCTCACCGCCGCTCAGTTCCTCCGGGGTGTGTTTGGCTCTCTTCTCCAGTCCAAACCGTCTCAAGAGTTGAAC
>JBHIER010000264.1:0-5182 GCA_046760705.1 bacterium | reverse complement strand
CTCCTCTCATGGCTGAACTTCCAACCCCAGAAAGCCGACGTCAACGGTGATGGGCGGATCGAACTTCCCGATCTGATTCGCACGGTCCACATCATCTTAGGGATCGAACCTGCCCCCACCGAATATGAGCTGTGGGCAGCCGACTGCAATGGGGACGGGGAGATCAACGTTCTCGACGTAGTGGGCATAGCCAACACCATTCTGGGCATCGGGACCTGCTCACCGGTGGGAGACCGCCGCTAAAGATGGGTGAACGTTTAGTCCACCCAAAACTTCTGACCATCTTTATGAATGAAACGTGCATGTGTAATTACGTCCCGCATCTTTTTAGGAAAAGGAGGCGGAGTTATGCCCGATCGCATTTTTAGGAAAAGGAGGCCGGGGTCATGCGCAATCGCATTTTTAGGAAAAGGAGGCCGGGGTCATGCGCAATCGCATTTTTAGGAAAAGGAGGCCGGGGTCATGCCCAATCGCATCGGGGGCAGATCGGTCCTCATAGGGGTGGCTGCCCTCTTGATTCTGGGGGTCTCTTTCGGTTTTTCCGCTGAATTGAAGGCCGGTCAGAAGGCTCCCCATTTCGAGTTGCCCACCATCTTCGGCGACTCAATTTACAGCTCCAAAGACCTCTTCCCCCAGTCCACATTGACCGTGCTCATCCTCTGGACGAGCTCCTGTCCCAATTGCCGGAAGGCGCTCAAAAGCTGCCGCGACATGGCCGAGAAGGTGAGGGAAAAGGGTGTGCGCCTCATCGGGATCAATTTCGATACAGAGAAGTTGGCCACGGGGCGCCGGTTCATCATGGGCGAAAAGATCGATTTTGTCAACCTCCACGATTTTCAGGGCAAGGTGGCCCGGGCGTACGAGGCCGAATCCTACGATTTCAGCACATTCATTGTGGACAGGAGCGGAAGATTGAAATATGTCAGTTACGGCCATCGGCCTGATGTGGAGGGGGCCATCTTGAAGAAGATCCGGCAGATCCTCGGCCCGAAGCAGAAGGAAAAGTCAAAGGACTCGAAGGCCAACCGCGACAGAAAGGTGTGAGCAGGCTCTATCTCTCTCGGTTGCGAGTGGATGGACCGAAAGAGTCAGAACCCCTTCGGACTGGTAGGGTGCTAATGAAAGAGGGGGGCGACCTCTGTCGGCCTTTTTCTTCATACTTTTGAGATTTTTTCCTTGACAGCCACTGCTTCGGCCCCTATATTTAATAACGATAATTATTATCAAATGAATGGTGACGAATTGAGCCATGAGACAGACAAAACAGAGAGAGACGGTTCTGGAGATTTTGAGGTCGGCGGACTGCCACCCCACGGCCGATTGGGTCTACGAGCAGGCCCGGAAGGTCATCCCGAATATCAGCCTGGGTACGGTCTATCGCAACCTGAACCTATTGGCCGAGCAGAATCGAGCCCTCCGCTTCGACCACGGGCATGTGAGCCGCTACGACGGCCGCACTGAGAACCACTACCATTTCGTATGCACCCGATGCGGGAAGGTTTGCGACGTCGATGTGCCCATTAATAAGAGGTTGAACAGAAAGGTGGCTTCGAAGACAGGGTTTGATGTTTCGTCCCACCGGGCTGTGTTCTTCGGGAGGTGCGATGGGTGTCGATCAATGAAATTGAAAAGTCGTCGAAAGGCTGTGGTGGTGGGGACAGAAGAGGATGAGAGAATCTGAGTTGAACGGACAACCGGTGTAACCGGTTCGTCTGAAAGGAGTGGAAGGTCATGGAGGAGATGAAGAGAAAGATCGAGGAGGCGCTGAAGAAGGTGCGGCCTTCGCTGCAGGCCGACGGTGGGGATATAGATCTGGTGGGTATTGATGAGGACGGAGTGGTCAAGGTGAGACTCACCGGAGCCTGCAGCGGATGTCCCATGTCACAACTGACGCTGAAGATGGCTGTGGAGAGGATGCTGAAACAGGAGGTGTCCGAGGTCAAGGAAGTGGTCACCGTCTGAGGGGTCGGTACATGAAGCGGATTTTCAGCGGCATCCAACCATCTGGGGAGATCCATCTCGGAAACTATTTGGGGGCGATCCAAAATTGGGTCGAACTTTTGGACTCCTACGATGCCATCTTCTGTATTGTCGATTATCATGCCATCACCGTCGAATACGATGTCGGTCAGATGCAGAGGAGCATCCGCCAGGCCTTGATTGTGAACATCGCCTGCGGGTTGGATCCTGAAAAATGTACGCTCTTCGTCCAGTCCCAGGTCCCCGAGCACACAGAGCTGGCCTGGATCTTCAACTGTGTTTCACCCTTGGGTGAGCTGATGCGCATGACCCAGTTCAAAGAGAAGGCGAAGCAGCACATGCATAACGTCAATGTGGGGCTTCTGGACTATCCGGTGCTTCAGGCCGCTGACATTCTGCTTTACAAAGCCGAGGGCGTTCCCGTGGGGGAGGATCAGGTGCAGCACATCGAGTTCTCCAGGGAGGTGGCCCGGAAGTTCAACAGCCGGTTCGGCCAGACCTTCCCCGAGCCCGAGGCGATGTTGACGAAGAGCCCGCGGATTATGGGCCTGGACGGCAAGACCAAGATGTCGAAGAGTATGAACAATTACATCGGCATCCTGGAGCGGTCGGAAGTGATCTGGGAGAAGATCCGCACGGCCGTAACCGACGAGAACCGCAAAAGGCGCACCGACCCCGGCAATCCCCACATATGCAATCTGTTCACCCTTCACCAGGCCCTCTCAAGCCCAGAAGAGGTGGCTCGCATTGAGAAAGAGTGCCGGACGGCGGAGATCGGCTGTGTCGAATGCAAGAAGATTCTTCACAAGAACATGATGGCCCGTCTGGAGCCGATTCAAGAACGGGCCAGGGAACTGGAGAAGGATCGGGCCTACATCGATGCCGTTCTGATGGGTGGGGCCCAGCGCTGCCAGCAGATAGCCGGAGAGGTGATGGACGAGGTGCGAAGAAAGATCGGCCTGAGATAAGACCGGTGTGCTTCACATTCAGAATGGACTGATTAAGAGGCGAGGGATCGATTGTGACCAAACAGGATGAGAAAATCTATATTGAGGCTTCGGGCCATATTTGGGAGGAGATGGGGCCCCGGGAGGCTTTGACCATCGCCATTTACAACGAACAGGCGGCCTACGATTTCTACAGTGGCCTTGTGGGCGTGATTGAAAATGAGGGGGGAAAGATCAAGTTCAAATTTTTGGCCGATGATGAGAAAAGGCACCGTCAACTCCTGGAAGAACGCTATCAGAAGGAGGGTGGTGGGGAGAAATTCGTCTTCGATCCCAGTAAGGCGAAGAAGATCGAAGTGAAGGTGGATGATCAGACCGGCGCTATTGATGCCGTTGAGCTGGCTCTCGAAGGTGAGAAGGCCGCCTCTGAATTTTACAAGCAGGCAGCGCAAAACACCAGGGACAAGGAGGGCAGACGCATGTTCGAGAGGTTGGCCGAGGATGAAGAGGGACACTATGAGCTCCTGCTGGCAGAACGCGAGGCGTTGTTAGGTGGTCCTTTCTGGTTCAGTGAGGACGAACAAAGGCTGATGGAGGACTGATTGGTGCCAAACTTTCCCTTCACCGTAGAATGAGGAGATGACCATGTCTGTGAGTTCAGAATTGACTTCGTTGGAGGTTTTGGGGGTAGCCATAAAGTCCGAGATCGAAGCCGCCAAGCTTTATGAGAGAATGGAGAAGAGGGTAAAAAACTTTGATTTGAAGGAGAAACTCCAATTCCTCAAGGGTGAGGAGGAGAAGCACCGCAGGATTTTCGATGATCTCTTTCGAAGGAAATATCCGGGCGTGGAACTGAAATTACCGGAGAAATCGATGGTACCGATGATGGATGTGGCTTTGACGAAGGAGTTGTCGGTAAAGGAACTCTTTGAAGTGGCCATGAAGGCGGAGAAGCTCTCGGAGGAGTTTTACGCTGACCTGGCGAAGAGATCGAAAGATGTGACCGGGACATCGATGCTCAACTATCTCAGCAGCGTGGAGCGGGGTCATTATAATCTTCTCAAGAACGAATATGAGATGGTGGTGGAGTTTCCGGGGTACGCCGAGACGGAGGAGTTTCTGTTGGGGGAGAGGCTGATGCACGTCGGCCCGTGAATTTCGATTGTAGTATAGGGCTTTATGCCCGTAGGAATTACCCCCGCGGGGGGTTCAGGCCAATACGCCCACCTGTCTGCGTGCTCACGCACAGGCAGGCAAGGGGCTACACTACATTAGGGTTGATCCGTAGTGTAGGGCCTTGTGCCCGTAGAAAATAGGAAGGTGAGGAGAAGATGGCTTTCATCGGGGATAGAGATAGAAATGCGATTCAGGAGCGCTTCAAGGATCTGGTCAATCCGGTGAAATTGATCAATTTCACCCAGGAGCTGGAGTGTCAGTTCTGCCGGGAGACAAGACAGCTTGCCACAGAGCTGGCGGAACTTTCGGAAAAGCTTGAGCTGGAGGTGTATAACTTCCAGATTGACAAAGAGAAAGCAGCCCAGTATCGGATTGACAAAGTCCCGGCTATTGTCGTAGAAGGGATTAAAGATTACGGAGTGCGGTATTATGGTATACCCGCCGGATATGAGTTTGCGTCTATGTTAGAGACAATTGTCGCGGTCTCCAAGGGCGATTCGGGGCTCAGCCAGGAAAGCAAAGAAAAGATTGGGAAACTTGGTCAACCCACACACATCCAGGTTTTTGTCACCCCAACCTGACCCTATTGTCCCTCGGCCGTGGTCACGGCTCACAAGCTGGCCATCGAGAGTAAATACATCACGGCGGACATGGTGGAGACCACAGAGTTTCCACACTTGGCCGTCAAATACAATGTGCGTGGAGTACCCAAGACGGTAGTTAATGAGGACATACACATTGATGGGGCTTTACCAGAGCAAGCTTTCGTAGATCAGGTGTTGAAAGTTTTAGAGAAAGATGTTACAGCCGTTGAATAGGAGAGAGGTGTTTTCGAGAGGTGAGAAAAAAAATGAACTTAGTAATTTTCATTTTGATTTTTCTGGGTTACCTGTTTTTGATGGGATACGTTCTGCCTAAGATGGGAATCTCCACCTGACTGTCAAGATCTTGCGGCGTTCCGGGGGAACGTAAAGGAAAATCTGATAAACAGAGTCCATCAGAAGAGATGTTGAAAGAAAGAAAAAATTAAAGTGAAAGGAGGTGATATCGTGAAACTGATGACTGAGCAAAATCTGAGG
>JBHIER010000263.1:0-5183 GCA_046760705.1 bacterium | reverse complement strand
GTTTGATCGTTCCCCACCTGAGAGCCGACCTGTTCCTGACATCGTTGCCCATGATGCTCTTTTACGGCATGGCCCTTTTGGAACTCATAGACCGGTTCGTGAGGCCAGTTCGACGATGGTTTCCCAGAGCGGCCATCTTAGTAGGCACTTTTGGTGTTTTCTATCTCTTTCTACCCCATACCGGTCGCTTCGGCCACGTCTACTATACGACCCTGTACCAGATCCTCTTTCTCTTCCGACATCCTCAAGATCCGTCTCTTCTGCCTCTTGAGGCTCGGCTCTATTGGGTGCCGGGGTACACCCATCCCTCCCTGTACAACTTCTTGGCCTACTTTTCTCTTCCCCTTCTGGCTGGGGTTTACGGTGTCGGCCGCTCCGTTTGGGACTTGTTGCGGCGGAGGGGTTCGGCGGGGGAGCAACTCCTCCTCTACTTATTTTTCGCCACCCTCGTCAGCTATCTCTTCTTCTCCCGGCTCCATGTCTTCTTCATCTTCTTTCTGGCCATCTTCATCGGTCGGACCATCGATCTGACCCTGGCCAGATTCAAGACCAGGGCTTTTGTGTATGTGGCCGTCGGGTTGGTGGGTGTTCATCAAGTGGCTCAAGTGGTGGACAATTGGGACCCCCTTCGAGTGCTCACTACCCTAAAGATTCGGCCTCATCAGGAGGAGCTCTTCTTGGAGAATGTGACCAATATGAGCGATCTCATTCACTGGATCAGAGAGAACACCTCGCCCCAGAGCGTGCTGTTGAGCTATTGGCACATTTCGGCCGAACTGCTGCCTTATGCCGACAGAACGACGGTTCTGCACACATTTTTCGAAGACGCCCGCATGCGCAAAAAGATCACTGAGTTTGCCTCCGCCCTGTACAGTGATGAGGAGATATTTTACAACTACTGTCGGCAATACGACGTGGACTACTTCGTCTATTCGGCCAGATTCTTCCTCGACTACTCGATTGTTGGCACCAGGTATCTTGCCGACCGATTGGCCGTCAATCCAGAGTCCTTCGTCTATGATGCCCACTTCTATCCGGAACGACTGAGCCGTTTTGGCCTCCGGTATCAGAATGACTGTTTTCGGGTCTACGAGGTTCTCGAAGAGGGTGAGGTCAAGGACGATTGGGCGGTGGACTATCAACCCATCTTCGATCCCAGATATGTAGTCAAGGAGATCGATACGGCGAAAAAGTTCGGGGAAGAAATCAGCTTCGCCTCCTACCTCTATTATTCAGGGATCGAGGCCTTTGAGCAGGGGCGCTACGAGGCAGCAATACGACTTCTGCGGAACAGTATATCGGTCTGCCCTTCTCTGGTCGATGCCTGGAACCTGATGGGGAAGATTTTTGAACAGGAGAGACTCAATTCCAAAGCAATCTCAGCGTATCGACAGGTGCTCATCTTCAATTCCGAGGGGCCGTCCGCTGAAAAGGTGAAGGCAGCTTTGGAGCGCTTGTTCTCCTCCCCGGTCGGGGAGTACGAGTTTGAGGGATCCGATGATCTGGACATCGATTCCACCTTCACCGGGTCCATCTTGCAGTTGGAGAGTGATAGCGCCTTTGTTCTCACCAATCCCGGTTTCAAAGATCAAGACGGCCAGAGATTTTCGATCGTGGAATTCGGGACATACTCGGTTTTCGATTCCAGCATTGCCTTCAACGTAATTCGCCAGGAGCCCTCAGGGCTCGATTACTACTATCTCTTCGGGGCGGGCCGAAATGTGTTATCGTATCAGTTGCAGGGGGAGAACATGACTTTAAGGGGAGCCTCTGCCACAGGTGGGATTGTCTCCCTCAGATGGAGGAGACGATAACTGAAGGGAGCACAGATGGGATGAATCAAATTTTGGTTGTCTTATCCGTGATGTCGTTCTATTTTAGGATGTTGGAAGGTCGATTGGTTCTGCTTGGGACTACAAAGGTGGGTGGTGGAGAAAATATGCCCGGAGATTCGGCCATGGGGGGTACACTGAGCTTCCTTGGGCGAGGGCAGAGGATCAACCGGGTTTCCCCAGGGCGTGAGTGATGGTATCTTGTCCCTTCAAAAAGCAACGGACGACTGAGTTGGTCTCAAGATTGCTCCAGGGAGACCGATTGGCCGCGGCCAGGCTGATCTCCATGGTCGAGCAGGATTCAGCGGAAAGCTCGGAGATCGTCAGGGAGATTTTCCCCCACACAGGGAAAGCTTCCAAGATAGGCGTCACCGGTCCACCGGGGGTTGGCAAAAGCACTCTGGTCGACAGACTGACTTCAGCTCTGCGCAAGGAGCGTCTCACTGTGGGCATCATCGCCGTCGATCCCACCAGCCCCTTCACCGGAGGAGCCCTCTTGGGAGATCGGGTGCGGATGACGAATATCGGTACGGACGAAGGGGTCTTCATCCGGAGCATGGCCACGCGCGGAAGCTTGGGAGGGTTGGCCAGGGCAACCAGTGAGGTGGCAGACGTGCTCGATGCCTTCGGTAAGGACGTAATCATTTTTGAGACGGTCGGGGTGGGCCAGTCGGAACTGGATGTGGTCGAGACGACCGACACGACCGTTGTGGTCCTGGTACCCGAATCGGGGGACAGTGTTCAGGCGATGAAGGCCGGACTCATGGAGATTGGGGATGTTTTCGTGGTGAACAAGGCCGATCGGGAGGGGGCCGACAATGCAGTCAGAGAGATCGAAACCATCCTGGAGATGATCCCGGACAAGGAGGGATGGAGAGCCCCGGTTCTGAAAACGATCGCCAACGACGGGCACGGTATTGAGGAGTTGAGACAGACCATTGATCGACACCACCAGTTTCTGAAGTCCAGAGATAGACTGGCGGAGAACCGTCGGAGACGAGTTAAGGCGGCGGTCGTAGGAATCGTTGAAGAGAGGCTCCACGCCAGGGTGTGGAACAATTCGAAAATCGATGAGTTGTTGAAAAAGAGGGTCGATGAGATCGTTGCCGGAAGGGGGACACCCCATTCGGCCGCCGAGGAGATTTTGAAGGCGGCCAATTCGATAGACCCGTAAACAGCCTGAAAGGCCGAGGGAGACGCCGGCCACTACGGGTCGGCAGGAGGTTTTAAAGCGGAGGGAGGAAGAGAGAAATGTCGAAGGCCTCAGAATCGGTGCAAAGGAAGAAACCACTGCTTAAGATCGAGTCGAAGAAGAGGGAGCGCCAGTTTACGACCATCTCTGGCGAACCGGTCAAGGAGCTGTACACCCCTGATGATGTCAAAGGTCTGGATTACGAGCGGGATCTGGGGTATCCGGGGAAGTACCCCTTCACTCGAGGTGTGTATAAGACGATGTATCGGGGCCAGTTGTGGACTATGCGCCAGTTCTCTGGGTTTGCCACGGCGAAGGAGTCGAACGAGCGGTACCATTTTCTGTTGGCCCGGGGGCAGACCGGTCTGTCCGTCGCCTTCGATATGCCGACCATTATGGGTTACAGTTCGGACCATCCTCGGGCCAGGGGGGAGGTGGGCCGGTGTGGGGTGGCCGTCTCATCCTTGGCCGACATGGAGACCCTATTTGATGGTATCCCTTTGGATAAGGTGAGCACCTCCATGACCATCAACGGCCCGGCCGCCATGCTCTGGGCCTTTTACATCTGCGCTGGCGAGAAACAGGGGGTCCCATCCACAGAGCTCAGCGGGACGATCCAGAACGACATCCTGAAGGAGTACATTGCCCAGAAGTCGTGGATCTTTCCGCCTGAGCCCTCCATGCGCATCATCACCGATGTCATGGCCTTTGCTGCTGACCACGTTCCCAAGTGGAACACCATATCTATTAGTGGCTACCACATTCGGGAGGCCGGCTCAACAGCCGCCCAGGAGCTGGCTTTCACCCTGGCCGACGGATTTGCCTACGTTGAGGCCGGCGTAGCCGCCGGCATGGATGTGGACACCTTCGCCCCGAGGCTCTCCTTTTTCTTCAATTCACACCTGGACTTCTTCGAAGAGATTGCCAAATATCGGGCTGCCAGACGGATCTGGGCCAGACGCATGAAGGAGAAGTATAAGGCGAAAGACCCACGCTCGTGGCTGATGCGGTTCCACACTCAGACGGCCGGATGCTCTCTAACGGCCCAGCAACCGGAGAACAACATCGTCAGAACGGCCTTTGAGGGGCTGGCCGCGGTGTTGGGTGGAACCCAATCCTTACACACCAACTCCATGGATGAGACGCATGCCTTGCCCTCAGCCAAAGCGGCCAAGATCGCCCTGCGGACCCAGCAGATCATCGCCTACGAAAGCGGTGTGGCCAACACCATCGATCCGCTGGCCGGCTCCTACTTTGTGGAGTCTCTGACCAACTCCCTCGAAGAACAGGCCGAAACCTATTTCGAAAAGATCGAAGCCTTAGGCGGGGTCATCAAGGCCATCGAAAAAGGCTTTTTCCAGAGAGAGATTGCCAACGCCGCCTATCGCTATCAGCGGGAGATCGAAGAGGAGAAACGGATCATTGTGGGGGTGAACGACTTCATCGAGGAGGATGAGGAGATCGATATTCCCATCCTGCGGATCGATCCCAAGATCGAAGAGGAGCAGGTGAACCGCGTGAAACGGCTCAAGGCCGAGAGGGACAACGGAGCGGTCAAAGAGAGGTTGGAAGAGCTGCGCAGGGCGGCCAGGGGTGGTGACAATCTCATGCCGAAAATCCTGGATGCCGCCAGGGTCTACGCCACCCTGGGTGAAATCTGCGATGTGTTGCGAGAGGTGTTCGGCGAATATCGTGAACCGCCGATATTCTAACTATAGAGACGGTCTCTCTGAGAAACCCTGTCATCCTATGGGACTCTTTGGGAATACTTACTTACGATATTTCGCAGTCAGAGGCGTCGACGGTCCATTAAGGTTAGACGAAGGGTTGTTCGACTGCTTCCTCTCTTCAGTTGAAGATCCTCTCCCGGATTTCCGGGGCCCGGGCCATTTGAAAGTTGGTCGGGGTAAGGACCATCCCCGGTATGGGAGGTGGGTATATGCATTCGCTAAGTTTTACAAACCAAATATCATCGTTGAAGTTGGGACATACGCTGGTGGGACGGCTGTTGGATGGGCAAGGGCCTTGAAGGAGAACAGAAAAGGCAGATTGATCTGTATTGACAATGATACATATACGGCTGGAGCCTATCCTGCAATGGCCGAGAGAAATCTTGAAAGAGTTGGGCTATATAAGGAGAGATTTGACTTGAAGTGTGG
>JBHIER010000262.1:0-5281 GCA_046760705.1 bacterium | reverse complement strand
TTCAATATCAATGTAGTGGGTGACCAGGCCCGCTCTTCTCATCTTCTCGGCCAACGATTTCACAAACAACAGACACCCAATGTATAAAACCTTCATCCTGCCACCTCATCGAGAACTTCGGCTAACTTTCCTGTTTGTCTCTTTCTGTCGTATTTTATAATCTCTTCCCAATCCGGGTCGATCGTCAGCGTATTGGTCTGCCATTCCCGGTACAAATTCGAAATCGCTCTCAGCATTCCGGGCATGTCCTCCGGCTCAACGGTGGTTCCGGTTCGAGTCTTTTGAATGAGCTTGTCGGCCACCCCACCTGAAGGGACTAATCCCAAAATGGGACGATTACAATTAATGTACTCAAAAATCTTGCCTTTGTAAATCGATTCGTTTCCCCTCTGTCCTGGGATAAGCAAGAGCAACACATCATGCTTCATTACTTCCCTCAGGCTCTCCTTGTGGGGCAGATAAGTTTTTAACTTAACACAACCCAAGTTTACCAAAGTCTCAAATTTCTTAATTAACCTTTTTGTAGAAGACCCGGTTATAAATGTCACCTCAATCTTATCTGGATCAATTATGCTTGTCTCGATCGCTCTGCTCAAAGCAAGTAGAAAAGTGTCTGGCGAAGAGAGTGAAAGCGACCCGTTGTAAACAAAACGCAATTTCCCATCTTTCTCTCTGCTGTCTCTCTCTAAGCCATCGAAATCTTGCGGGTCGAATCCATTTCTAATGACAACGCACTTCTCTTCTGGAATTCCGATTAACTCCTGGAAATTTTGGGCCATAATCTCCGAAACACACAAAATCTTATCTGCACCTCTAAAGGCTCTGCTCTCCAGCTCCTTTTCCCGGCTCAATCGTCTCGGCGACAAATCTCTCTCCCGTTCTTCAAGATGATATGGGTTATTTGTCCATTCGTCTCTCATATCCAAGATCAGCCGAAGGCCAAACTCTCTTTTCAATCTCTCTCCCAGGAGTGTGGTTGAGAACGGCGGTGAAGTGGTGAGAACGACCTCCGGTCTCTCGTGTCTGACAATTTTAAGTGCCTTTCGATAGGCGAAGGGTATCCAGCCCACCTCCTTGTCCGGAACAAAAAATCTTCGTTCCAAAGGACGAAAAAAACATTTCCCCAGCCATCCCCTCAAACCAAGCTCTATGTTGGGAAAAAACGCCCGATATACTTTTGTATCCCCGGGTATTTCATCCGACAGCGATAAATCCCTAACGTATTTAACATGTGAGGGATAAGTGGTCAAAACAGTCGATCGCCAGCCAAAGTTCGGCAGATATTTGACCCACTTCAGCGGACGTTGGACACCTCCTCCGAGAGGAGGGAAAAAAAAGGCGACGAGTAAAAGTTTTCTCATGCTCTTGATCTTAAGGCAAGTATTTGCTCGCAAGCGGCGAATCCCTCTTCAATTGAGTCATTAACAATCAAAGCCACATACTTTTCAGATAACGGCTTCCATTTACGCATGTCAGGCCGAGACGGGTAGAAAATCACCCCAGGTGTGCCCACTGCATCAGCCATGTGGCTCGGCCCACTGTCGCTGCCAATAAATAGTTGACACCGTCTGATCAATTCCGCGGTCTCAAGAACCGAGAATTTCAAGGCAACAATTGGATCTCTTTCCATCAACTCCGCTGCTCTCTGAACCTCGGGGTGTTCGCCTTCCGGGGCTAAAAGGATGGCCGTGGCTGAAAAAGCGCCCATCAATCTGTCCGCCAGAGCAGCATAATTTTTTATAGGCCAACTTTGATTTTTTGCCGTAATTCCACCGACATGAAAAACTATTTTGATGGCCTTCCCAGAAACACCGTGCTCCTTTAAAAAATTGTCTACCTTCTGTTTCTCATCCTTCCCAGCCCAAAGCTCGAGCCGATTGTCTTTCGCCTCAATCCCTATACTCTTAACCAAATCGAGGTTCAGTTCAACGATATTTCTCCCTTCAACGTACGGTATCGTTTGGGTCAAAAAGGGCGCTTTCCCATGGGTCTCGTAGCCGATGCGCTCAGGAATGCCTGCCAAAAACGATAAAAATCCGTTTCTAAAAAACCGCTTGAAGAGTATGGCTTTGGTAAACTTTTTTCGTCGTAGTCTCCACAGAAATTTGAAATTCGCCCAGAGTGATTTGTGCTGTCCCTTCTTCTCGTAAACATATAACTCATCGGCATAGGGACAGTATTTCAACAATTCACTCACAATGGCTATGAAAGCATCGGGATAGGCTTCCCGAAGCGCCTTTATGGCGGGGACAGCCACTAACGTATTTCCGATAGAACCATTGCGGAAAATGAGAAACCGTTCGTTCATTGTCTCCTCTGTGTTACTCTGAGCATCCTAAACATACAGTGTCTGCTTGCATTTGATTCAGTTTAGCCTTTACAGCCCTAAAGACCTCATCGACCTCGATGAGGTCCATGCAATCGTAGAATTGGCATCTTTGTCCCGTACACTTGGTGCACGGTGGAACCTTAGGTTGGAGGACAGCGTGATTGGGACCATAGGGTCCCCAACGACGTGGACTGCAGGGAACGATGGGCGGAAAAAAGGCGATCACTGGTGTGCCCACGGCGGCGGCGATGTGCATCGGACCGGTGCTATTGATCACAAGGAGGTGGGCTCGCTGGATCAGGGCCGCCAACTCCTTGAGGGTCAGCTCGCACACTTCCATAAGAGGTCGTGGGTTCATGCGGCGGCTCACTTCCGAAACGAGATCAACCTCATCGCTGCTCCCGGTTAAGACAACCTTGATGTCTGATTCTTTCATCAGCCTTTCACCGAGTTCAGAGAACTTGTACAGTGGCCAGTCTCTGGCCGTCCCTCCGCTGCCGGGATGGAGGATGGCTAACCGGTCCTCGGATGTCACGCCGACGCTCCGAAGCATTTCATCTATTCTCTCAAAAGCCTTAGGTGGAACAGGAAGATCGAACCTGACACCACTAAATTGCAACCCAAGAGGACGTAACAAATTAAGGTTGTATTCAGCCTCATGTCTCAGAGCATCATGGCGGTGCTCGTAAAACTTCTTATTGAACAGAAATTGATACCACCTGTACCCTGTTCCGATTCTTATTGGTATACCCGCCATGGGGAGGAGAAGGGCTAACCTGAACGTTGGATGCACGACGACTGCAAGGTCATATTCTCGATTTCGCAGGAGACGGACCAGGTGGAAAAAGCCACGAAGTCCGGCGTGGTCCCCCCTTTCATCATCAATTACGATCTCATTCACGTGGGGGTGACCTGCGACGAGTTCGCACGTTGCAGGACTGAGAAGCATATCCACCGTAGCCTCGGGAAATTTCTCCTTCAATGCCGACACAACAGGTAGGGTGAGAATCACATCCCCAATCCGGTCGGTCCGAACCACGAGCACTCGCTTTGGACTCTCATTTCCCATTCTTTGTTTGTCTCTCCCAATACTTGGCGAAACTGACGATGCTTCCCAGGGCGTCAAATTCGCAGGCCAGGAAACCGCCAAGACCATCTAAGAAACCGCCCTTCAGGAAATATCGGCGGACCATCCTACTGAAAGGACGAAAAAAAAGGTGACGGGCTGCAGTTATACCATTTATAGGAATGTCGTTTTTCGACAGATAGTCTGCCTCCCAAGATGTGTAAAAATTGAATTTTTCAACCAATTCGGAGACAGTGCGACAGGGAAAATGTTCTAAGTCGCACTGTAAATATCCAACATCACCATCAACCTCAAGGCGCTCGTGAATATGCTCACACGGAAAACGGCCTTTTCCCCTCCTAAATAAACGGAGTTGAAAATCAGGATACTTGCTACCCCGTTTCAGCCATCGGCCAAAATAGTAATTCTTTCGCGGAATACAATACCCAGCATAGGTTGCGTTGGAATTGATTGCAGCCCACATCTCCTCGCGCAACGGTTCTGATACGCGTTCATCAGGATCGATATAGAGAATCCAATCCATCGTCGCCTTGGAAATGCTAAAAGATTTATTAATGTTCAAATTTGCCAGATTCTCTCTTCTGTAAACCTTATCAGTATATTTACAGGCAATGTCGTAGGTTTGATCTGAACTGGAGCAATCGACCACAATGATCTCGTCAGCCCAGCAGACACTCTGCAAACATCCATCGAGCTCATCTGCTTCGTTGTGGGCGATAATAGAAACCGTCAATTTGCTCATGACCATTACTTCAGGCAGCCAGCTTCTCTCGATCCATAACTTGAAGGTAGATCTCTTCCAGCCGCGCAACTATATAATTCAGGTTGAATTTTTCCTCAATCCGCTTCCTGGCTGCATATCCAAGTTTGTTCCTTCCCTGATCATCATTCAGTAAAAAAACCATGGCTTCCGTTAAACTCTGAACGTCCTGAGCCGGGACGAGGAGACCACTCACTCCATTCTCGACTATGTCGAGAACACCACCAGCCGCGATGGCAACGCAGGCCTTTCCCATGGCCATGGCCTCGACGAGGGTATTTCCAAAAGACTCAATATGAGAGGTCAAGACAAAGAGATCGAGTGCCGATAGGATCGCTGGAACATCTTCCCTGAAACCTGTGAAGATGACATGCCCATCCAATCCGACCTCGACAGCCCATTGGCGTACCTCCTGTTCGTACCAGACCTCATCCCGGCTGGCAGCGCCAGCGATAAGAAATTTTGTCTCGGGCAACACTTCGCGTACATGAGAAGCCGCCTGTAAAAACTCTTTGTGCCCTTTGGCCGGACTGATCCGTCCCACCATGCCCACCAGACGTTCCTCAGGCGCGACTGAAAACTCCTTTCTCACTCTCTCGCCATTGTGAAGGATGGGATTGAAAAATTTGAGGTCCACGCCATTATGAAGGGTGACAACCCTTCCCGGATCGACAGGATACGCCTCAATCACTCTGCTGTGAAGATACTCCGATTTGGCAATGACTCTCTTGACACGCTTGTACATCCACGTATGGAGTGGATCGGCCTTCCGTTTTCCTGGACCGATTCCTTTGGATAGAATCACGTTGCCCTTTCCGGCGAGTCCGACAGCCGGAATGAGGGACCACAGATCTTTGCTATAGTGGCAATGCAAAATGTCGAACCCATATTCTTTGACATAGCTGGCCAGCCGGAAAATATGGAAGGGACGAACATAGGAGTCGAGGCTCATTGTCTTGCAAGGTATACCTCTCCTGTGGGAAGCTGAGAAGAGTGGGCTCCCAGGATAACACAGAACAGTAATACTGTGTCCTCTCTCCTTTAATGCTGAGGAGACGTGTACAACCTGCATCTCCATCCCGCCCCACGCGCGAGAGGAACAGAC
>JBHIER010000261.1:0-5297 GCA_046760705.1 bacterium | reverse complement strand
TCCTTGTGACCGATTACCTCATTGCCATGTTACTGTTTCGCGTATGATCCGGATCGTCCATCTCAAGAAGGACTTTCGCAGGGTGTCGGTACTCAGGGATGTGAACCTGTCCATCGAGCGGGGCCAAGCAACGATCATCATCGGCCGCAGCGGATGCGGCAAATCTGTCCTTTTAAAGCACATTATCGGGCTGCTGCGACCCGACAGTGGTGATATTTACATCGATGGTCAGAACATCACCACCTTTACCAAAGGTGAGCTTTTCGAGTTGCGGAAGCGGTTCGGTATGCTCTTTCAGAGTGCGGCCCTCTTTGACTCCATGTCGGTGGGCGAAAACGTTGGACTGGGCCTGAGAGAACATACCGGTTTGACCGAAGAGGAGATAGCCGACAGGGTCCGTCAACGGCTGAAGATGGTCGGCCTGCCAAGGGTCGAAGGGATGAGAGTGTCGGAACTTTCAGGGGGGATGAAGAAGAGAGTGGGGCTGGCCCGGGCTCTGGCCATGGATCCCGAATTTGTCCTGTTCGATGAGCCGACCACAGGGCTGGATCCCATCATGGCCGACGCCATCAACGAACTCATCTGCGAGTTGAAGAGCAAACTGTCCTCGACCATCATCGTGGTCACTCACGACATCGTCAGCGCCTACAAAATTGGGGACCGCATCGCTATGCTCCACGATGGGGAGATCGTTTTCACCGGGACACCTGAAGAGACCAACAACACAGACAACCCCATCGTCCGCCAGTTCGTTACCGGCAGCGCTGAGGGACCTATCCAAGCGCTATGATAAAGTATCGGCAATTGCATCTCACTGAGGCAGAAGAATTTATTGGAAAAAAGATAGGTATAAAAAATTTGTGACTATTCAGCTATGCACTGTGATTCCAGATGAAGGGGAGCGGAATGGAGGAATCTCCGCATACAATAGGGAGATTCCGGTATCCTCCTCTCGTCGGAACCGGAATGACAGGTGCAATGGGGTTATCCAATGAGGTAGACTGAATAGTCACCTTTTTTGGCAAGATTTTGGCATGGCTTTATGTCAGAAAAGTCATCTCACTTTTTGGTTTGCCCCTTCGGCCCGTTGGGATCAGTATAATGAGACAGAGATCGACATATCTGTGTCAGGCCTGCGGCTTTGAGTCTCCAAAATGGTTGGGGAGGTGCCCGGAGTGCCTGGCCTGGAATACCTTTTCCGAGGAACCTGTCCAGACGAGGCCTGCATCCTCGAAAGGTCAGCGCCCTTTGGAGCGTTCATCGCCCCAGTCGATCACCGGGGTTTCGATTTCGGAGGAGAGGCGGATCGCCACCAACATCGGTGAGTTCGATCGAGTCCTCGGGGGCGGTGTTGTTCCGGGTTCTTTGGTCCTCATAGGGGGTGACCCGGGCATCGGTAAGTCGACGCTGCTTCTGCAGGCCGGCCACGCCATCAGCCAGCATGTGGGCACCGTCCTGTACGTCTCCGGTGAGGAGTCGGTGAAACAGATCAAGCTGCGGGCTGATCGGTTGAACGTCTCCTCCGACAGGCTCCTTCTCCTTTCCGAGACAAACGTGGAGTACATCTTGGATCAGATCCGGGATCTTAGGCCGGAGGTGACCATCATCGACTCGATTCAGACCATCTTCTCTCCCAATCTGGAGAGTGGACCTGGCAGCGTCAGCCAGGTCAGGGAGTGTACCACCCAGTTCATGTATGTGGCCAAGGGGGCGGGGGTTTCGGTCTTCTTGATCGGCCATGTGACCAAGGAGGGGGCCATTGCCGGCCCCCGTGTCTTAGAGCATATGGTGGATACGGTTCTCTACTTCGAGGGGGAGCGGCACCACTGCTTTCGGATTCTGCGGGCGGTGAAGAATCGGTTCGGATCGACCAACGAGATCGGCGTCTTTGAGATGGGGCAAGCAGGCCTGATGGAGGTGGGAAACCCTTCGGAGCTCTTTTTGGCAGAGCGACCGGAACATGTTTCTGGATCGGTGGTGGTCTGCAGTGTGGAGGGGACCCGACCACTGCTGGTCGAGCTTCAGGCCCTGGTCACTCCCACCAACTACGGGCTGCCCCAGCGGGTGGTGGCCGGCATCGACCATCGGCGGCTCTCGCTGCTGCTGGCCGTGCTCGAGAAACGGGCCGGACTGCGGTTGGGCAATCAAGATGTCTTTGTGAATGTGGCCGGGGGTGTGAGAACCGAGGAGCCGGCCGTCGATTTGGGAACGGTTCTGTCCGTGGCCTCCAGTCTCCGCGATGTGCCAGTCGATTCCAAGGTGGTGGCCATTGGAGAGGTGGGGTTGGGGGGTGAGGTTCGCGCCGTCGGTCAGATCGAAAAGAGGATCGGAGAAGCAGCCAAACTGGGATTGTGCCGGTGCGTCTGTTCGGAGAAAAACCTGAAGGGTCTGAAGGGCTGGGACAACATTGAGGTGGCCGGCGTTCAGACTGTGGCCGAAGCCCTGGAGCTTTTGCTGGGGTGATAGCCTGAATTATTTGACCCAGAGGCTCAGAGCGGGGAGATTCTTGAGAGTACTGGAGTGTTGGTGTAGTGAAAATCTTAGAGGTCCCGCAGATTCAGATCCTAACACGATCCACTACTCCACCACTCCAAGTTTCCAATACTCCAATTTGTTCTCCTTGCCCCGTTGGATAAGATATCTACCCTCCGGGGCGTGTCTCAGTGGCTGATGAATAGAAGTGGAATTTGGGTTCAGCATAACAAAGGAGGACAAAGAGACATCGGCTCGCGTTGGGGTCCTGTCGACCCCTCACGGTCGGGTGCATACACCTGTCTTCATGCCCGTGGGGACTCAGGGCACGGTGAAGACGCTCTCGCCTCAAGAGTTGAAAGTTGCCCGGGCACAAATCATCTTGGGGAACACGTATCACCTCTACTTGCGGCCTGGCCCCGAGTTGATATCAGAGGCGGGCGGGCTGCATACCTTCATCAGTTGGGACGGACCCATTCTGACCGACAGCGGAGGGTATCAGGTCTTCAGTCTGGCCGATCTCAACAAGATCACCGAGGAGGGGGTGACCTTCCAATCCCACTGGGACGGATCGTACCACCTCTTCACCCCGGAGAAGGTGATCCAGATTCAGCATGATATCGGAGCCGACATCATCATGGCCCTGGACGAGTGTACACCCTACCCCTGCTCGTACGATTATGCGAAGCGGTCAAATGAGATGACACTTCGATGGGCGCGAAGATGCAAAGACGAACACAAGAATAGGGGCGAGCAGGCCCTCTTCGGCATCGTCCAGGGCAGTACTTATTCTGACCTGCGGGAAGAGAGTGCCCAGGCCTTGGTCGACCTCGATTTCGATGGGTACGCCATCGGTGGTCTTTCGGTGGGCGAGCCGAAGTCGGTGATGTACGAAATGATTGGAGCCGCAGTGACCTATCTGCCGCCGGACAGACCCCGGTATCTGATGGGCGTGGGCAAACCGGAGGACCTCATCAAGGGTGTTTCCCTGGGAACCGATATGTTCGATTGTGTCATTCCCACCAGAAATGGCCGGAATGGGACCCTCTTCACCCGGCACGGGAAGCTGGTGGTCAAAAATGCTGAATGTGCCAGAGATTTTGAGCCCGTTGATGGAGGATGTTCCTGCTACACGTGCCGCACCTTCAGCCGGGCATACCTCCGACATCTTTTTCAAACCGGCGAAATGCTGGGCCCCAGATTGGCCACCCTGCATAACATACACTTCTTTTTAGACTTGATGAGACAAATGCGAGAGGCTATATTGGGAGGACGTTTTGAGAGCTGGCGAAAAGATTTTTTGGCCGGATATTTGTTAAATGAATAAGAAGACATGAGAAGGCTGAAAAATGAGCAGACCAGGTGATCTGTAACAGAGGAGGTGTTTGTTTGATCAGTGAAGCCTTGGCAATGGGGGGTGGGGGGGGCGGCACCGGTGGGGGCGGCGGTTTCATGGCTCTGCTGCCCATTATCTTGATGTTTGCCATCATCTACTTCCTCCTGCTTCGTCCCCAACAGAAGCGGCAGCGCCAACAGCAGATGATGCTCGACTCCCTGAGGAAAGGGGACCGAGTGGTCACCTCCGGGGGCATCTTCGGAACTGTTGTCGGAATTAAAGAGAAGCAGGGAATCGTCGTCCTTCGGGTGGCCGATAATGTCAAGATCGAATTGACGAAAATATCAGTCGCCAGAATCGTTCAGAAGAGGGGCGAAGGGGAGCTGGAGAGCACACAGACCAAAAAGTGATTTTTCGGATTCGATTATACGGTGACCCGGTGTTGCACAAACGGGCCCAACCCATACAGGAGATAGACGAGTCGCTCCGCAAACTGGCCGAGGAGATGTTTGAAACGATGTGGGAAGCTCAAGGAGTGGGGTTGGCTGCACCTCAGATCGGCCGATCGATAGCCCTGGCGGTCATCGATCCGCGACCTCTAAAGCAGGACGCAAAACCCCTCGTAATCGTCAATCCTAAAGTCGTGGACCAACGGGGGGAATGCAGCTTTGAAGAGGGATGTTTGTCCATTCCTGAAATCAAGCAGGAGGTGGTCCGGCCTGAGTTCGTTGTTGTGGAGGGACTGGATCTGGAGGGGAATCCCATCTGTGTTGAGACAGGCGATCTGCTGGCCCGAATCCTGCAGCACGAGGTCGATCATCTCAACGGCACCCTCTTCATCGACCGCCTCTCCGCCGTGCAGAGGCAGATGATACAGGCTCAATTGGATGCGATTGAGCAAGCCCAGGAGCAGGACGGAACATGAGGATCGTCTTTATGGGTACGGCGGAATTTGGCCTGCCCAGTCTGGAGAGGTTGCTGCACAGTTCCCATTCTGTGGAGGCCGTGGTCACGGGGCCGGATCGACCGAAAGGGCGGGGGCTGAAGTTGGCCCCCTCGCCCATTAAGGTTTTCGCTCTGGAAAGGGGGCTGACCGTCCTACAACCGGAGAAACTGAAGGACGAGGAGTTTATCTCAACCCTGCGCGGACTCCGTCCCGATCTGTTCGTCGTCGTGGCCTTCCGCATGTTGCCCAAGGAGGTCTTCGAAATCCCTCCGAAAGGGACCATCAACCTTCACGGTTCCCTCTTGCCCAGGTATCGCGGCGCGGCTCCTATTCAGTGGGCCATCATCAGAGGGGAGAGGAGAACGGGTGTGACCACATTCTTCATCGATGAGGGGATGGATACGGGAAACCTCATCCTGCAGAGGGAGGTGGAGATCGGCGACGATGAGACCGCCGGCCAACTCCACGACAGGTTGGCTCAGATAGGGGCGGAGGTGCTGATGGAGCCGGTCGAACAGATCGCTCAGGGCAAGGCCGCCCAAA
>JBHIER010000260.1:0-5300 GCA_046760705.1 bacterium | reverse complement strand
GATCTACTTCTATCGATTAACCGCCGGGGAGTTCGCCTTTACAAAGAAGATGGCTCTTATTAGGTAGTTGTTTTTTTCGACCAGGTCAAATGGAGTAATAAAAAGCGGTTAAGATGGACGAAGGACATAGTAGAGCGGAGATCTCTTCTGTCCTGGACAGTGTGGACACGGCGGCTGTGTCCACTTTTGCCGGTGACAGGATGCGCAGCCGGATGATGCACTACGCCGCCGATGAGGAGTTCAACATCTACCTGGCCACGATGAAGGGTGATCCCAAAACAGCTCAGATTACTCACCATCCTTCGGTGTCGCTCCTGATCCACAAACATACGGAAGATGTCAACGACTCGATGGAGGTGGAGGTCACGGGGAAGGCCTTTGTCGTCAAGGATGATGAGGAGAGGCAAACAGCTCTTGAGGCCACGGCTCAGAGGTCGCCGGTGGTCAAGTATCTGGTGGAGACGGGCCATGAGGGGATGCTGGACTGCATCAGGGTGGTTCCGGAGTGCGTCAAATTCCGCGTCTTCAAGGAGATTGTTCAAGGTATGCCGCCTACGGTCATAGAGTTTCCTGAAAACAGACTGGTGGTCAGAGACTTCGATCTGCTGAAAAGGAAAGTCAAAAGCTGGGTTATTGGTCTGAGAGCATCCTTTTTGACGGCTACTATTGTGCCTATTCTCCTAGGGGCGGTCATCGCCTGGGTCACAACGGCGGCTTTCCATTGGGGCTATTTCTTGCTCACCATGCTCGGCGGCTTGTTTCTGCACGCGGGCACCAATGTCATCAACGATTACTCCGACCACAGGAGCGGCAACGATGAGGTCAATCTGGAGTTCGTCAGGCCTTTTAGCGGGGGCAGCCGAGTGATCCAACTGGGGTTGCTCACCCCGCTCGAGGTGCTGGTAGGGGGGCTGGCATTATTCCTCCTGGGCAGCCTGATGGGGCTCTATCTGGCCTGGGTCAGAGGACCGCTGATCCTTGCCCTGGGTGTGATCGGGATAGCCTCCGGCATGTTTTACAGTGGAAAGCCCTTCGATTGGGCCAGCAAGGGCATCGGTGAAATGCTGGTAGGTTTGAACTTCGGGGTATTGATGACCTTGGGGGCTTACTACGTTCAGACGCAAGAGTTGAGTTGGGTGCCGGTGATGGCCGGCATACCGGTGGCGTTCTTTATTGCCGCTGTGCTGTATATTAACGAGTTTCCCGACTACCAAGCTGATAAAGTCGTTGGTAAAAAAACCCTCGTGGTCAGACTGGGGAGACAGAAAGCCGTCATAGGCTACGTCGTCCTCATTATGGGGGCGTATCTTTCGATCCTGGCTGGTGTGGTGACCGGCGTTTTAGCCCCGGTGGCGTTAGCAGGGTTGGCCACCCTGCCCCTGTCCGTAAGGGCTATACATTATGCGCGAAGACATTATGCCAAATCTTTCGACCTCGTCCCGGCCAATGCCTTAACCATCATCGCTCATCTGGCCACCGGCCTGCTCCTCACTCTGGCCTACAGTTGGATCGGCTTTGGGGCTCAGGGCCGGGGGTACGTGGCCGTCTTGGGATTGGGATTTGGACTCTTTGTATTTTACATGTACAGATATATCGAAAGGCAGAAGGAGATCTTTCTGGGCCTTAAGGAGGCCATGAGATAAAAGGAGGCAATAGAGACCCTTTTCAGAAAATTAAAATATATGAGATTTCTGGGAATGTTTTTGCAACTGGTGGGCATGTTGGAGGTGGGATACGCACTTTTTGCGGGTGTAGCTGGGGGGGCGTCTATGGGTCAGGAAATGGGATTTCTGGGCCTGGGATCATTGATGTTTGTGCTAGGAACGTGGATAAGAAAGAGAAAATGAAATAACAAAAGGAGACCTCAACATGAATACTCTCGGATACATCATTATTGCGTTTTTGATGGCTTACGTCGCCGTGTGCTTTGGCAAAATAGCCGCGAAGCACCGCAAAAATCCCATTCTGTACGGAGTGCTGTCGGTTATCTCACCCATAAATCTGATCATCTTGGGTGTTTGGGCATTTTCAGCACCCGAAGAAAAGGGCTAAGCGGTTCTTTTCATAAATAAGGGTGGATGTTTAATGGTAGAAGGCTGGTCGCGAGTTCTGTAGAGTGGATCCATGATGCTCGTTTAACGGTAGGGAAGCTCGCCCTGAACCAGTATCGGTTCGGGGCGAGCATCGAGCCTCAAAATGCCGAGCATCGATACGATCATCGAAACCGATAAACGAGCGACGCCAGTAGTAAATATGTTGATACGTGACACAATTAACGAGATGGACCAATAGGCTTCTCAAGAAGTTTGGAGTGGGATTTGTCCGCGTAAGTTTGGTGATTGTGGTGCTTTTGGCATTAGTCAAGTGATAACCGAGGACACCATCATATAAAAAAGGAGGACATAAAAATGGGTGCATGGATTATCTTTCTTATCGTTGTGGTAGGATTGGTGCTATTAGCTTATAGCATCAGGATTGTGAAACAGTATGAGCGAGGGGTGGTGCTTCGCTTCGGGCGACTGGTGGGAACGAGGAATCCGGGCTTTAACCTGATTATCCCCTTTGTTGACCGCATGCTCAAGGTTAGCCTGCGTATCGTGACCACGGTTTTGGAACCTCAGGAGGTGATAACAAGGGACAATGTAACCGTCAAGGTGGATGCCGTAGTCTATTTCATGGTGATTGACCCCGTGAAGGTGGTGATTCATGTTGAAGAGTACCGGCAAGCTACCATTCAGCTTGCGCTAACTACCCTCAGGAGCGTTCTCGGGCAGTCAGAACTGGACGAGCTGCTCGCCCATCGTGACCAGATTAACCAGAGACTGCGCCAGATTATTGATGAGCAAACCGAGGAGCCATGGGGAGTCAGGGTAACACTGGTAGAGGTCAAAGATGTTCTCCTGCCCGAGACAATGCAACGGGCTATGGCCAGGCAAGCTGAGTCGGAGCGAGAAAAACGAGCCAAGATTATCCACGCTCAAGGTGAACGGGCCGCCGCTGAAACCCTGGCTGAGGCGGCTGAGATCATCCAATCGCAGCCGGCAGCTTTGCAGCTGCGCTACCTTCAGACCTTGGTTGAAATGGCTGGTGAGAGAACGAACACCATCATCCCGTTGACGGTGGATATTCTCAGTGCCTTTTCCAGCAGGTTAAACCTGAAAACCGGTGATAAGTAAGACACAAGCTTGTCATGAAACCTCACCAGGACGGACAAAGTCACCAATGGCGGTGTGAGGCAACGAGTCGTGAGTCTTGAGTGGAAGGCTAAACCTATAGCCAGATGGGGGCTCTTAGGCTACGCTACTGTGGGGTTAAGGGCTATGATTTTAGCTCTGGTCAGGCGCCCTACCCAGGTTTGGCCTGTCGGACCCAGCAGGCTTCACTCCCTGAGCCGAGTGTAGCATGACCCCTCAGTACCCTCGTGTGACAACTTAAGCAGTCCAGTGGAGGCTCCGACTCAGGCGCCGCGTTAACGGTCGGTGTCGGCGTCGCCATGTGCCGTTTGAATAAGAAAAAGAAAATGAAATAGCCACCTCCTGACAGGGTTGCAAACCTGCGGAGGTGGTACGAACTGATGGAGGCATTAGGAACTTAAAGTGAGATTTGTCGGGATATGTCTCGTGATTGTGCTGCTTTTTTTGATCGGCATTAACCTGGTGATGACCGGAGAGGGGAGCCGAGAACAACCCATAGAGTTCAGTCACCAAAAACACGTCGGGGAGTTGGAACTGGACTGTTCAGAATGTCATCGGTACTATAAGGATCATGAGACAGCCGGCCTGCCGGACATCGAGGTCTGTCTGGAGTGTCACTCCGAGGCGGTGACGGAGAGCAGAGAGGAGGAGAAGATCAGAACATACGCCGAGAAGGGGCAAGGGATACCCTGGGAGCGCATCTATCTCATGCCTGATCATGTCTTCTTCTCCCATCGTCGGCACGTCACTCTGGGGAAATTGGGGTGCTCACCATGCCACGGGGAGATGGGCAAAAAAACCGCCCCTCTGACTAAGCCGGAGGTGAATTTGAGCATGGGATTTTGTACCGATTGCCACCGGAAGATGGGGGCCAATAGGGACTGTCTGGCCTGTCACATATGACGGAGGAAGGAGAGAGGTGGAGATAAAGAGGCGGGATTTCTTGAAACTCGTCGGTGGAGCCACGGCTGGGGCGGCCCTCTCCGGTTGGAGTCTGCATGAGCTGTGGTCTATGCCGGAGAGACCGGGGGAATATCCCTTTCCTGGACCGAGGTTGGAGCACTGGGTGCGGTCTGTCTGCCAGGAGTGTGCCGGTGGGTGTGGGATCATGGCTCGGGTGATCGACGGTAAGGTGGTTAAAATCGAAGGCAATCCTCTGCATCCGGTAAACCGCGGGGCGCTTTGTCCCAAAGGACACGCCGGAGTTGAAAGGCTCTATCATCCCGACAGAATCCTGGGCCCCCTGCTGAGATCGGGCGACAGGGGAGCCGGGAAGTGGCAAAAAATCCCCTGGAATGAGGCCCTTGAAATTGTTGTGGCCAAACTGAAGGAGATTCGAAACCAAAACCGGCCCCACGGGTTGGTCCTCATAAACGGGAAACATCGGGGATTGATGGACCGACTGCTGGCCCGGTTTGCCGAGGCCTTCGGAACGCCCAATTATATCCGGGCTGACGAAAGGCAGAATGAACAACTGGCCTATTATCTCACCCAGGGTGTGACCGAGCAGGTGGGCTACGACCTCGAACACAGCAACTACATTTTGAGCTTCGGCTCACCCTTTCTCGAAAGCGGCCCATCTCCGGTCTGGTTTATGAGTAGGTACGGCCATCTTCGCCAGGGAAGACGGGGCCAGAGGGCCAAAGTGGTCCAGATCGACACCCGGTGTTCGGTCACCGCCGCCAAGGCGGATGAATGGATTCCCGTAGAGCCCGGGGCCGAGGGGGTCCTGGCCCTGGGAATAGCCCACGTGATCATCAACGAGGGCTTATACGATAGAGACTTCGTCGCCCGTGAGACCTTCGGGTTTGAGAATTGGCGCGACGAGGGAGGAAGAGAACACGTGGGGTTCAGGACCCTAGTCTTGAGGGAGTATACCCCGGGCATCGTCTCCGACCTGGCCGGGGTGCCCATCGAGACCATCATAAAATTGGCCCGGGAATTTGCGGCTCAGAAGCCCGCCATAGCTCTGGGCGATGGCATGGGGACTCGTTACTCCAATGGGATATACAACCTGATGGCCGTTCACTGCCTCAACGCCCTGGTGGGGAGCATCGACCGGCCCGGCGGTGTTATCCTGCAAAAGGAGATCCCCTTTTCTCCGTG
>JBHIER010000259.1:0-5303 GCA_046760705.1 bacterium | reverse complement strand
AATTCTGTCTCCCCACTGCAATGCCTTGCTGAAAGCACCGTTCCGATCCGTCGGATCGTAGTCTTTCTCCTCCTCGACTTTATACACGCGCTGCTTGTACCAGTCGTAGGTATTCAGCTTATTGAAAGTCACGCAGGGCTGCAGCACGTCGACCAGAGCGTACCCTTGGTGCTGAATCGCTCTCATAAACAGTTGGGTCAGATGTTTCGGGTCCAGGGCAAAGCCGCGGGAGACAAAAGTGGCCCCCGAGGCCAGAGCTACGGCCAAAGGATTGACCGCGGCTTCGATGGCCCCTTCGGGAGAGGTTTTACTCAGGAAGCCGTGATCGCTCGTAGGCGAGTATTGCCCCTTGGTCAATCCGTACACCTGGTTGTTCTGAAGGATATCCACTAAGTCGATGTTCCGCCGAGCAGCGTGGACAAGGTGGCCCACCCCCATGCCGTAGCCATCCCCGTCGCCGTGAACAGCTATCACCTTGAGGCCATGGTTGGCCAACTTAGCTCCGGTGGCCACGGCCACTGTGCGACCGTGAATGCTCATAAACCCGTTAGCCCTGGTGTAATCGGGCAATTTGCTCCCACAGCCGATGCCCGAGACGAGTAAGACCTCGTGCGGCGAGAGATCGAGACCGGCCAAAGCCCTCTTCAGTCCGTTCCAGATGCCGTGATTACCACACCCCGGACACCACGTCGGCCTGACAGGGCTCTGAAAATCTTTCACCTCGGACATTGAACCTATCCTCCTCCATTCAGCCTGGTTAAAATATACTCCGGCGAGATGGGTCGCCCGTCGTATCTCAGAATCTTCTCCGTCACCTCTCGGCCGGTACAGACCCGGATCAACTCAGCCATCTGTCCGCTGTAGTTACTTTCCACACCAATAGTGCGTTTTGCCCTATCCAAAACCTCGGCCACCCTCGCGGTCGGAAAAGGCCAGATGTCCATAATAGCAAGAAGATTGGCCCTACTCCCCTTCTGGTTGAGGGTATCCACCACCTCCCGGAGTGGGCCGTAAGTCGAACCCCAACTGATGAATGTCAGGTCCGCCTCTTCAGGGCCGTACAGTTCCGGTTCCCCCATCTCCTCAGCCGCAGCCTGTAGTTTTCTCATGCGCTTATCCATCATCTTTATCCTGTTATCGGCGTCTTCCGCAATGTGACCGAACTCATCGTGCTCATCGCTGCTGGTGGCGTAAACAGCCCTGGGATGACCGGGCACAGCCCGGGGCGAGATACCCGAATCGGTGAACCGATAGCGTTTATACTCGCCTGAGAGCCCATCCAAATCCTGGTCGAAGAGAAAGGTCCCGCGATCTATCTCCACCTGACTGAAGTTGAAATCCTCCCTGTCTATGGTCCGCAGTGAGTTGGCTAAGTAGTTATCGGAAAGAATAATGACCGGACACTGATACTTCTCCGCCAAGTTAAAGGCCCGGGCCCCGGCTTGGAAACACTGCTCCACAGTCCCCGGGGCCAGGACGATGCGCGGAAACTCACCCTGAGAGGCGTGGAGAATGAATTGCAGGTCTCCCTGTTCGGTCCGGGTGGCAAAGCCGGTGGAGGGGCCCGGACGTTGAGCCTCCAGAATGACCACCGGCGTCTCCGTCATCGCCGCCAGGCCCAGGCCCTCGACCATGAGGGAGAACCCCCCACCGGAGGTAGGGGCCATGGCCCTCACTCCGGCGTGAGCCGCACCGATGGCCATACAGACGGCCGCAATCTCGTCCTCAGTGTGCTTGGTGACCACTCCCAGACGCTGGGCGTGGGTGGACATCCACTCCAGAACGGAAGTGGCCGGCGTCATCGGGTAGCCGGCCACAAACTTACAACCAGAGAGCACTGCCCCCAGACAGAAGGCCTGATTGCCGTTGATGACCATTCGCCGCGGGCCGTCGACCGGTTCAACCTTGTAGTCGAAATCGGGAGCGTAGTTCTCCCGAGCAAACCGATAGGCCGCGCGAGCAACCTTGAGGTTATTCTCAACCACAGCCCCACCTTTCTTCTGAAAATTGTCCTCGATAACATCGGCGATGCGGTCGAACTCATATTCGGTCAGCCCGGCGGCCGCCCCGATGACAGCCGTGTTCCTCATCACCTCAGCCCCACCATGCTCTTTTGCCATCTTTGACATAGGTACGGGAAACAGCTTCACGCCTCTCTTTTCAAGCTCGCTCTTCGGTACTTCAACCTCCTCATCAAAGACAATTCCACTCCCGGCAACAAGATCCCTTTGATGTTTATGTATAGTCTCCTCTGTCAGGGCCAACAGCAGATGAACGGCCTCGGTGTGGGAAAATACGCTTCTCTCATTGACTCGCACCTGATAAAAATTGTGGCCGCCTCGAATCCGGGAGTGATAGTCCTGCAACCCGAAGACGTGCAGTCCTCCCCTGGCCAGAGCCTTGGCAAACCCGGCCCCGCTCGATTCTACTCCCTGGCCTGCGTCTCCTCCGATCAGGAAGGACATATTATTTTTAACCATATTATCACTCCTCCATTTTTTCAAACATATCCTTTCCCGCTCCACATTCGGGACAGACCCAATCCCCGGGCAGATCTTCAAAAGAAGTACCCGGGAGAACGCCATGATCAGGGTCTCCCTTGGCCGGATCATAGATGTAGCCGCAGGCCAAACATTCCCATCTCTCCATGACTACCTCTCCTTTCTTTTGAATCTTTGTCGTCTAAATTCTGTCTCCTCTTTCATACAATCCCTGTCCCCATGCTGGGGCAGGAGTTGCCTGCCTGTACTGGGCACGGCAGACAGGTACTCCCCGTATCCAGGAGCTGACTCCTGCCGAGCTGATTTCCATAATATTAGCACGTCCCCCCAAAAAAGCAAATAGAATTGTCACCATCTTATAACTTACTCAATGCTTCAGCAGTCGAATTGTCTTTTGATACCGTCTCTCGCATCGCCTCCAATTTACCGAAGCAGGTAAGGGTGTCGCCAATCCTCAGCCTCATGGTCGATTCCGGATTGGGGTGTATCTCTTCGTTCCGTTCGATTGAAAGGATAAGGATATCTTTCTCTTTTAGAGTCGATCCGGCTATGGTGCGACCCTGCTCACTGAAATTTTCGTCGACGATTATTCTGGCAACTCCATATCCGTCTGTCTCTTCGAGAATCTCTTCAATAGCCACTTTCTTCAATCCAGTCTTCTCTGCTAATTTCTGTTCGATCTTTTGGGTCAGCTTTTTCATGAATTTTTGTCCGGAGGCGATCTTGTATAGGCCGAATAAGGCCAGAGCGATGAGGGCCAAGTTTAAGGAAGGCCGTACGACTCCGCCTCCACGCAGGGTAAGCACAAAAGTGGCAATGACAGAGACAATACCAGCGTTACCGAGGATCATCAGCCAAGTGGCGATCTTTCTTCTCTGCAGATGATTGACAATCGATTCCGCCTCCTTGGTGGTAAACCCCGTTCCAGAAAAGGCCGATAGGGCCTGAAATTTGGCTCTCTGCCAATCCAGCCCCGTCATTCTAAAAGCCACTGCTCCAACCCTCACAATCAAAAAGGATATGCCGATAAAGATAATCAACAAAAATACACTCATTTCTCTCCTCCCCTCTGTGTTAGAAACGAGGATTTAGGTGAGAATCACCTCCAGGTAATTCATGTAGGGGCAATTCCCTGACAAACCGGGATTTTTGACATGAATTGCCTCTACATTTTTTGCGACAGGTGTGGTCAGAACTCAACCGCTTCCTGTTTTCTCTCTCTATCCTCCAATTGGATGGTCGTGTGGGTGATGTGAAATCTTTCATCGAGTAGGGAATGCAACTGCTCCAGGATCAAAGGTCCGTCCTTCATGCCACTGACGACCACATGGCCACTCATGGCCTCTATCCCCGAGGTGAGCGTCCAGATGTGAAGGTCGTGGATGCGCTCCACACCGGCCACCTTCATCATGGCCTCGTGCACCTCACTAATGGAGATATGAGTTGGCGTCCCCTCCAGAAGCACGTTGACCGATTCTTTGAGAAGCTCCCAGGTTCGGGGAAGAATGAACAATCCGATAACGGCACTGATAATGGGATCAGCCAGGTACCACTTCGTGGTCAGCATCACCACCCCGGCCCCTATGACTCCGGCCGAACTCAAAGTATCGCTCCAGACCTCTAAGTAGGCACCTTTGATGTTCAGACTCCCTTTCGAAGAGCCGCGAAGAATAAACATGCCCATCAAATTGACCACAAGTCCAACACCAGCCACCACCAGCATGGGGAGACTCTTAACTTCCGGAGGTTCGATAAATCGCCGGTACGATTCATAGAGGATGTAGCCAGAGACAAAGATGAGCACCACCCCGTTAGTCAAGGCAGCCAAAATCTCGGCCCGATAGTAGCCATAGGTCTTCTCCGGTGTGGCGGACTTTTGGGCAAATCGGATGGCCAGAAGTGCTAATGCCAGCCCGCCCACATCGGAGAGCATGTGGCCTGCATCCGAGAGCAAAGCCAGGCTGTGGGTCAGGAAACCACCTATAACCTCGATCACAAGCAGGGTGGAAGTTAATCCGAGAACCACCATCAAACGCTTTCTGTTCCTGGCAGCGACACTCTCTCGAAACATAAAAAATCCGTTCCTCTCGAGGGACTTTCGACCTTCGCCGTCAGAAGATCTTCTCATCCCTGCCGCCATCCTCTAAATGTACAGACACGGTCTGGAGCTTGAAGTGGCTCACCTGCCCAGGGCCTGCTCAAGATCCATGGCGTGTTCCTGCTCAACAGCCAGAATCTCTCTCAGCTTTTGAGCTAAGTGGAGAAGGTTGAGCTGTTCGGCCTGTTCGATCCGAGCGGTATAACGGCTAACAGCATCGTTTTCACCCTCCAGATCCTGTTCCAACATGGTTCGGTTATCGTTGGACACTTTGGCCGGCGGGGCCTCAACCGTTGGTACTCCTCCCAGATAGTCAATCTGGCCGGCAAGGGTGAGGGCGTGCTGGAGTTCCTCACCGGCATGAATGGCCAGTTCCTTCTGGATGTTCATGTATTCGGCCCCGGTCAAAACCCCTGAGTGCTGAACATACTGAATCGCCGCTGTGTATTCCAAACCGAGATCCTTGTTGAGTAGATCGATCAACTGCTTCCTGTCAATTGCCATCGGCGTCCTCATTTCTCCTTCGGCTTTTGGGAGCGCAAAATATGATTCCGGGTCCCCCCACACCTTGTCCGAATCTCTGGCTGCATCCGAAGAAAGCTCCGTTTTTCGGTACCGAATACCTATCTCACCACAAAAGGCAATTGCTGACCGCAAAAACCACAGCGGTCTCCATCAAGGTTCATCCTCTCGATCATAAAACC
>JBHIER010000258.1:0-5338 GCA_046760705.1 bacterium | reverse complement strand
TATGCCAACCGGTTTCGCTATTGGACATCCTATATGGCCCAGTATCCAATGGTTGCAAACTTCAACAAGGGCAAAAAGTTCTCTGAAATGGCAACTGAGATAAAGCAAAGAGTGAGCGAGATATTGGACATTGTACATGGAAGTGGAGAGAGAAAGCGATCACTTCCCACGGTCGAGGACGAAATGAATTCCTATGTCTATCAACTGTACAATATTAACCAAAAGGAGATACAAATAATCGAGAATTTTCTCTCCCGTTATGAACCGATATGAACGGGCAAAGGATGAACGAATATAACAGAATGGCTGCATCTGTTAAAACATCTGCAAAAAAGAAGGGGGAGAGGATTCGAGAATTGGATCAAGCAAATATTGGAGAACCATTACTATTGAAAGCCCCATCGCCCGACCTTTTGTATACCTTGGACGAGTTAGGCCTTTTACTTGAGGACCTCATCGGAATTGGAGCCCCCAGAGATGAGAACGCTCGTTTGTTGGATGTGCGACCAAAGGGGATGTGGTTTGAGTGGGAAGCAGCACAGCGCTTGGCAAGTCTCATCATTCAGACAGGCGAACAATTGGCTAAATTGTTCGACGTCCCAATCACTCAAACGATAAAATATCAGATGGGAATACCTGTAGCTTGGCGGCACCGAAATGTTGGAAACGTTATCGTTGGAGGCAAAATTCTATCGAGGAGAATTTGATAGGATTATGCGGATTGTGCCAGCCAATGGCGGCGATAATCAGGGCCATTCAGCAGGACCATCACTTTCTGACTGTGGGCCTCGTGGCCATTGCTTCTATACTCTCCATGAGGCCTGAGATACTGACCTTAGACGAACCCACCGCGGAACTGGACCCCAGAGGAGTGAAACGCATATTCGAGCTCGTTCGAAGACTCCCACTGCGCCGGACTGATCGTGCTCCTCATCTCCCATTACATCGGTCCCTCCGTAGGGGCGGACGTCTCTGTCCGCCCTTAAAGAACAGATCCCACCATCCGGCTGGTCTGGCTTACATATGTTCGTTAGAAGAGAGAGAATTATTGAAGCGTAAACCGCTTTCGGTCTTCTTTGCTGCGCTCAAACTTGCTGCGCGTCACTTTTATTGCCTCTTCGAGAGCTCCAAAGATCCGCTCTATATCCTCCGCGGTGTATTCGTATTGGCCTGCAGCCAGGTTACCAAGTAACCTAATTTTGTCCAGCGCAGCGTTTGTGCGCGATTCGGCGAGGCGAACAAAGCGCCGGCGAGGTGTTTCATTTTCTGGCACAGGGTTACGACCTTTCTTAGCCATAGATTTAACCTCCATTTGGATCTCAAGTTGAGGGCTTCAACTTCACAACCTATCTCATAGACCATATTGTTTGAGCTTGCCGAAGGGGCCTACTGGATTCTCTGTCTCCGCTTCGTCCATCTTGTTCGTCGTGTTCAAGACCACGACATGCCCAAGCGTCGCCTCGATTAGCCATCGTCCTCGAACAGAATCGAGCCCGGCCATCTCGATGCCACCTGCCTCACCTACTCCTCGACGGGGTCATCACCGTCTGCGGCCCGAGTCCTGAATAGAACACCGGCGCAAGCGCTGCCGCCCGCATATAGTCAAGGATCTCGCAGCGTCCCACCCAGGCGTACAAACACAACTGTCGAACGCTTTAGGGACGGATACTGTTCCATAAGTGAATACAGGAACAGTTCATAATCTTCAGCAGTTCGTAGTGAGTTGCTCATACGGCAACGTTTTGTACACACTTGCCCATTCGCCAAAATCCAAGACCCACTCATCATTTTCCGGCTCTTCGCCACTAATATATGCAGCATACAGAGTCTCAGAGCGAATACCATACGCCTTTGCCGTCGCGACGGTCAGTAGCAGATTCACATCTGCAAAATCTTTTAGCGCGCTATGGAAAGCGGGGCTACGGCCATAAACCCCGAGGGATCGGGGTAACCCCAGAATCTTGCTTCTTACCTCTTGAACTCAGCGCATCAGCATCATCTTATTTGTAACACAAAAACCTCCGGCCTTGAGGCGGTAGAAGTAAATTCCACTGGTCACCGGTCTGCCATCCCTGCCCCTCCCGTCCCAGGTCATAGTGTAATATCCTGGGCCCTGGGGTTCATCCACCAAAGCTCGCACCTCCTGTCCTAAGATGTTGTAAATCATCAGGGTGGTGTGGGCAGCCATTAACCGCTCTTCGCTCAACGCTCTACGCTGGGAAGGGCGTAGCGGATGGTGGTCTCCACCTCCTTGACCGCAAAGGTGATCTCCGCTGCAGCCACTGGCCCGCTGGCACCCAACGTCTCGGTCTGAAAGCCACCCACGGTGAGCACACCTTCCGCAGTCACAGCACCATCCAGGGCCATTTCACTGACCAAGTAGTTCCCATCCATGGTGCCGACGTAGAGCTGATGGCCGTATGCCGCTATCGACCAGGTGTAGTTGTTGTAGAAATTGTCAAAACCCGACAAGCCCCACAGGGGGACAGCACCCTAATTGTTTGGCACCTGTCTCACCGTAGAAACTGAAATGGGCATGGGTGGACAAAAAGGGGAAATGCATCGTCCCCCAGTGGAGGTAGCCGTCAAAGGAGGCCAGAGCCCCTCCTCCGTAAGTGGCAGCCGTGACCGGATCGGGTTCGGAGTCGTCGGCTTGCCAGACCTTTTTCCAGTCATCGGCCTGAAGGTTGGTCAGGCCGCCTGGAGGAATGGGTGGACTCATGTAGAGACTGGCCAAGGTCTCAATCCGGAAACCTGCTGGCCAGGTGGTCACAAAGATCCGGCCTCGGTGTTCAGCAAGTTCTGCCCCCTCACTGTCCAGGTTTCCGACAACCTCAAATCGGAAGAGATTATAGAAGGTCTCAGGATCGCCCCTCCAGCGCAGTACACTCTTTCCCACAGCGGTGGAGAGGACATCATCGACCACCAGCCATCTCCGGTGGTTGCTGGAAGAACCGGGAAAACTGGCCGATCCCAGATAGCCCACCGCAGTGGCTGCACTTTTCCCTTGACATGAACATCCTGAGGCTTTAGTATTTGCAAACATTCTGGGCCACTTCTGGGAGAGGATAGGATGAGGTAAAAAAGGAGACAAACATGAGAACATTTCGGATCTTTCTGTCCATCTGTTCCATTGTTGGAATTTTCAGTTCGACCGCGACTGGAGAGGACAACCCCAAAACTTCCCTCACGAGGGAAGCCCGCAGGCCGAAATATCGCCGGGGGGAGGTGGTGGTGAAGCTTCGGACGCCATTGGGCGCGACCAGGGCTGACGGAGCTGCCGCCCGTACCGGCATCCCTTCGGTTGACGAACTGCTGACGCGCTTTGAGGTTTCGAGCGTTGAAAAGCGGTTCAAACATAGGCCCATCCCTCCGGGCTCGGCTCTTCCTGACCTCTCGCGCATCTATCGGATCACATTCCCCGGAGGGTACGAACCCCTGCAGGTGGCCCGCACATTGGCCGCAAACCCGTGGGTCGAATATGCTGAACCGATTTACATCGATGCCATCGCAGAGGTACCCAACGACCCCCGATTCGATGATCAGTACCATCTGACTCAGATCCGTGCTCCTGAGGCCTGGGACTACCAGCACGGCGACAGCACCGTTGTCATCGCCGTCGTGGACAACGGGACCGATTGGGACCATCCCGACCTGTACGCCAACATCTGGACCAACGAAGCCGAGGCAAACGGGATCGAAGGTGTCGACGATGACGACAACGGCTATATCGACGACATCCACGGATACGATCTGGCCGAGGACGACAACGACCCCACCAATCCTCCTCGGGATGCTGGTGGCTATTACAGCCACGGCACGCACACGGCTGGCCTGGCCGCAGCGGTGACGAACAACGGCACCGGCGTGGCCAGCATCTCATGGAACTGCGAGATCATGCCTATCAAGGCCAGCTACGACGACGATCCCCAGTACGTCGACATGGGTTATGAGGGGATCGTGTACGCCGCCGAAAATGGGGCCGACATCATCAGTCTCAGTTGGGGCAGCTTTCGCAACTATTCCCAGGCCGATCAGGACGTCATCAATTACGCCTACGGGCTGGGCAGCATCGTGGTCGGTGCCGCTGGCAATGAGGCCAGAAGCGATCCCCATTATCCCTCATCCTACATCAACGCCCTCAGCGTCAGTTGGGTGAACAGCCAGGACAGGAAGGCTACAACTGCGGCCTGGGGTATAGCCGTCGATGTCTGCGCCCCGGGAGTGAGCATCTTAAGCACCGTCCCTGTGGTGGGTGGCTCCTACGGGCGTATCAGCGGCAGTTCTATGGCCTGCCCCATCGTCGCCGGGCTGTGCGGGCTCATCAAGGCCCGACACCCCGATTGGAGCAACGACCGGATCGTGCGCCAGGTGGTCTTGACCGCCGACAATATCGATGGACTGAACCCGCTCTTCGGCGGCCAACTGGGCAGCGGCCGGATCAACGCCTACCGAGCAGTTACTGAGGCCGATCTCACAGAGGTTCTGCCCAGGCTCGCTCTCTTCGCTGTGGTCTCCCATGATACGGCCAACGGCGACGGCGATGGCCTCTTCGAGCGGGGGGAGGAGATCGACCTCAGCGTCACCTTGCGCAATTACGCCCTCAGCCCAGCTACGGATGTGATCGTCACCATCAGCACAGCCGACCCGGACCTGACTGTAAGCCACGGCACCTCCGTCGTACCCCACATTCCGGCCGACACCCTGGCGGCCACCGTCGATCCCGTGACCTTCTCCGTCGCCCCGGACGCCCAGGCCCACATGGCCAAACTGATCGTGGATTTCACCTCCGCGGAGGGAGCCAGCGGGTCTGATTCTGTATCGGTGATCATCGGGAAGATGCCCATCCTCCTCGTTGACGATGACGACGGGGAGAACGACGTGGAGGCCTATTACACCACTCTTTTTGATAAGCTGGGGCTCCAGTACGCCCACTGGGATCACCTGACCCTGGGGCCGCCCACGGGAAGCACCATGTCCGTCTTCCCCATAGTGGTGTGGCTGTGCGAATGGGCCTTCCCCAGCCTGGATGCTAATGACCGGGCCGCTATATCAAGCTATCTGGATGGCGGCGGGAACCTATTTATCTCAGGGCAGGACATAGGTTGGGACCTCGCTGATCCAACTGCAGATGGAATAGGTGAATATTCAGAAGAGACAGTAGTTTTTTATAACAATTATCTGCACGCCATCTATTACGCCGATGATAGTCCTGTGCATGCCGTTCTTGGGACTGAAGGCGATGCCATCGGCGACGGCCTCTCCTTCAGCATCTGGCAGCCGGGACGTCCGACCGAGTACCAGTTTCCCGACGAGATCGAGCCGGCCCCGGGCGCTG
>JBHIER010000257.1:0-5359 GCA_046760705.1 bacterium | reverse complement strand
AAGGCTCCAGCAATCTGTAGTGTAGGGGCTTGTCCCCGTATCATTTACGCCCACGGGGGGCTACACTCCGTTCCCACAAAGCCGCACCCCGAAACCTGGCAAGGCTCCAGCAATCTGTAGTGTAGGGGCTTGTCCCCGTATCATTTACGCCCACGATCCTCATCTGATCGGCTGTCAATTTAGATAATACAGAAGCTCCCTTCTTCCTCTCAGCTCCTGGATGCTTTTCAGTCCCAAAGATTTCAACAACGAAATCAACTGTTTACGGTAGGCTTCGTAGAGATTCACGATGCGCTGAGCACCCCATTGGGGGTCGATCATTCTCCCCAAATCCGGGTCGGTGGTCGCAATTCCTCTGGGGCAGCCTCGCCCGCTCTCGCAGTTTCCGCATTTCACGCATTCCAGGGCCACCAACTCTGCTGTGCCCAACACCACCCCGTCAGCCCCCAGAGCAATGGCTTTGGCTATATCGTGGGCCGTCCTTATCCCGCCACTGGCCATGAGAGCGATCTCTTCCCTTATCCCTTCCTCGACCAGAAAATCATGGGTCTTCGGAACGGCGTATTCGATAGGCATGGCGATATTCTTTTTAGCAATCTGTGGGGCCGCACCGGTGCCACCGTATCCACCGTCGATATGAACGATATTGGCTCCGGCATAGTAGCTGCCTACGGCGACCATATCGATATCGCTGGGCGTGGATACCTTGACCGAGACCAGCGCGCCGGGGTTGATGGATTTGATCCAGTCGATATGCTTTTTGTGATCTTCCACAGAGTAAACGGAATGAAAGGGGAAAGGCGAGAAAAGGCTGCGCCAGGCCACAGACTGCCTCATCATAGCTACATCGGGTGTGACTTTATCCGCCAACAGATGGCCGCCTAAACCGGGCTTGGCCCCTTGGGCGTACTTAAACTCCACTATTTTTGCTCTCTTGATCGTCTCCTCCCGCACTCCAAAGAGGCCGGTGGCCACTTGAGTGATGACCCAGTCAGCGTAGGGGACAAGCTCTTCGGGATAACCGCCCTCACCCGTGCAGGTGAATGTCCCCAACCGCTTGGCCGCCATCGCTCTGGCCAACATGGTGGGCAGACTCACGGAACCGTACGACATCCCGCCTCCGTAAATGGGGACCGGAATGCTGATCTTAGGCCCTTCTCCTCTTCTATTAAGCTCGATAGAGGTATCAATTTCGTATTTCGGGGGACAATCCTGGTCCACAGATTGGAGGATCCGAAATCGCATTGCATCGAAGCCACCTCCGGAGTCGCCGCACCCGTACTCCTCATCCCTATCTGCGTGCGGCTCGCCCGCACAGGCAGGCGGGTTTGAGGCCGCCCCCCTTTCCGCCATCTCCCATGTGGCTGAGAGCATATCAGCCGTCCATCTGGCATCGCCCAGGGCCTGATGTTGCGGATTGGGTACCACTGACAAGGCTTGCCGGGGACAGGAAGCGACGCAGGAATCCGGCCTCTCACTGCAACAGAAGCCCAGGCATAAGTGGTGCTCAGGCGGACTCATGCGGTTGTATCCCGGCCGCCGGCCGTGAACCCCTTCCGGACAGACTCGGGCACATGTCCCACAGGCAATACAGGACGAGCTGCGGATCACTTTGTACTTGGCCAAAGGGAACCTGAACCTCGATGGCGCTCTTTTTGTCAGCGGCTGCACAGCTTACCTCCAGAGGTCAAAATGTTGGCCAAGATCTCTTCGTCCAGCTTCTCCTTAAACATAGCTCTGCCCATCTCCCCCCGCAGTCGGCTCACCTCTCTCAAGCCCATGGCGCCTAAGACTTCGAGCAACTGATTGTGCCACGAGGCCATCAAGTTCACTATCCGTTGGATTCCCCAACGTGGGTCAATGGACTCAAGCTCCCGGGGACATTTCTTTCCAGCAACGCACTCCTTGCAGACTGTACATTCCATGGCAATCAGAGCCGGGATATCCACTGCCACCGCATCTGCTCCCAAAATAATGGCCTTGGGGACATGCTCGGCCGCGGCGATCTCTCCAGAGGCGATGATGGTCACTGAATCTCGCATCCCCAGCCCAACTAAGTGGGTATGAACCCGCTGCACAATCTCCGGTAGACATCCTGGGGCCATATCGTTATAGGGATCGACATGAATGTGAACCACGTCCACCCCGGACTGGCAAAGTTGGGTCACAGTGGGTTCCACATCGTCAAAAGTTTCGAGTCTGACAAAGACAATCAAATCAGGATTGATACCTTTGAGGCTTTCCGGCAGACTCTTTAGCTCCGGCGAATAGATAAGTTCCAGGACACTGTGGCTTTTGGCTATATCGACAATTTTCCGCCACGACTGATCCTCTGGTGACAGTGACTCCACGATGTGGTTGGAAAAGGGGAGCAAGGCGGGCGAACATCGGTCCCGCTCGATAACTACAAAAGTGCCCAGCTCGGCTGCGGCTGCGGCCAGGGATAGAAGAATGTGATCACCGGCAGGCGAAAAGGGCAGTCGATCGAACAGGATGGGAAGTTTCACCTCCACCGTGGGGGGTATGTTGGTGATTGGATTGCCGGACTCATCGAATCTGAGGTCAGTCACATCCTGGGGCTTGCGGCCAAGGTCAACAGCCGTACTAATGTATTCTCGGCCGTGAATCCCATCCCGGGTTGGCCTCACTATCTCTGACATATCGGTCCACATGGCATCGAATCCTGGACCGGAGAAGGGGCCGCCGTATCCGCCGCCCAGAACCGGTATCTCTCCCCGCTCCGCCTGGGACATGATGCTGGTTATGATCTCCGGGGCGTAAAGAGCATCGCCCAGCTCCTGGTATTGAGGATTTATGGACATGGACAGAACACCTTTGGGGCACTCCTGAATACAGTTAAAACAGTTCTTGCACCTATAATCCACCGGATCGGCCATCTCTCGATAATCCTCCTCAGATCTTGAGTGGACATCATAGATGCAGACGGCAATGCACTTCCCGCAATTGATGCACCCGGGATCCCTGGTGATCTGAAACTTCCCTATCGGTTCAAAGCGCGGTGGGGCGTGTTGGGGATGAATAATAAATTTGCCGGGCATATAAAGCTGACCTCTCACCTAATATGGATCAGATCCAATCAGCTTCAAATAGGCTGGGTTTCCCCCCAAATTGTCAACGAACTCTCGAATTTTTTCCTCCGGGCGACCATATTGAGCCTCCAGTATCTTCTCCAACTCCCCCCACGCCTCTACCAGAGGAAGTTGGGTCTGACAGACTTCTTCGCAAGCGCCGCACAGGGTACACAGAAAGGCTTGGTTCGATTCCCTTTCAGCCACGGTCTCACCTCTGACAACTCTCCTGGCCAACCTCAGCTTGCTTCTGGCCACCACCCCTTCGTGCCGGGTCATCTGGTAGGCAGGGCAGACGGCAATGCAGTTGCCGCAATTGGTGCACTCCAGAGAGATAACTTCAAGCCAGGGGGCCTCTTTCCTGATAGCACCCAGGCCTAATGGTCTCAACAACTGGCCAATGACTGGGGACAGAAAAAGGAGCAGATCCATGGAAGTGTTGAAAAAGAGCGGCTGAAAGATCTTGGCCGGGATATTGCCATACCTGGATCTGATAGCTGTGAACTTTCGTGGGTTCAGAATGTTATGGGGATCCACTCTCCTTTTAAATTCCAGCAATCGCCGAGCTCTTTTGGGGGAGAAGCGACTGGCAAAAAAGGGCACGTTCCATATGCCAATCCCATAGGGCCTGCCGCCGGATCTTATCCCCAATCGGGTGATCATGGGGACCAGAGAAAGGTAAACTATGTATTGCAGCAGCTTTCGCCGATCGCAGTTGAACATGGTCAACATCAGAACTTTGGACTCATCTCCATCCTTGATGAGATGGGCCTCAAAGAGCAGGTCGACCCCATATCTTTTCCCGATCACTTTTGCCTTGGCCATGAATGGTGCGGCGCTGTCCAGAGGTAGGACCAGCTCACTGGCCAGAAGGGAAGGCCCGAGAACCTGCACTTTGAGAGGACTATATCTCTCCAGCCAGAGATAGTTGGCCACGTATCCCGGAGCCTCTATCATCTCGGGGAATTGGCCCTTTATTTGTTGGAAAGCCTCTCTCTCCGCCGGCTCATCGAAGTGAAGCAGAAGCCCTGGCTTCTCCTCTACGATCCTCTCCTGAGTCATTCCGCCTGCCTGTGCCGTGTCCGGCACGGCAGACAGGCTCTTCTTTTGCCATGTCTGGTTAAACTGCCTCATCAGAGATCGATCCATGAATTTGATGTGGGCCGGGGTACACTTTTCCTCTATCAGCGCCTTTATGAAGGTGATAGCTTCTGAAAAAGCGGCACAGTAAAGAAGATGCGGAAAGGAACTAGGTCTGGGCACCACTTTGAGGGTCACTTTGGTTATCATTCCCAGTTGCCCCTCAGCTCCAAAGAGGAGGTCAAATTCGTCGTCTCCAGAGTGGAGGACCGAGAGGCCGTCGGTGGGCGTGGCCACCTCAATGGACTCTATCCAATTGCTTACGTGGCCATATTTGAATGAGTTGAGCCCAAAGCCCCCGGTAGAGAGCCACCCGGCCACAGTGGAGAATCTATTAGAGGGATAAACCGCCAATGAGAGATCTTCAGGTTCCAGAATTTGGTCGATCACCCCCCACCTTGCCCCTGCTTCCACCTGGATGGTTGCCCCCCGGCCCCCGATTCCGTAAATCCCGTCCATGGGAGAGAAGTCTATGACGATACCACTGGCAGTGGGAGTAGCTCCACCGAATCCCCAGGAGGCTATTCCTCGGGGAAACACAGGGAGCCGGTGCCTCTGGGCAAACCGGAGTATTTTGACCACATCCTCTTCCGTGGCAGGCTGAACCACCAGAAGAGGGTTCGTTCTGAACAGAAGCTTCTCAATTAAAGGCGGCACCTCCGCCAAATCGCGACTGTACAGCCTTCGCACTTCAGACTCATCGATTATGTTCTTCCCAGCAGGTAGCTCCCTGGCCAGCTCGTCCTTCAAGCCTCTGATCAGCGCCTTTTGCCTCACCGTGTCCCTGTCAACGAGGTTGTTGAAAAAATCTCCGATAAGCTGGCAAGGCAATCCCAAAATCATTTTTTTCATCCCATTGTCTCCCTCAAACATATTGGGGCTCCTGCGATGTCGATCTTTTACTTTTGAGGCCCCTTTGTTTCAATTATACTGCATGAGGGACCAAAAATCAAGTAAATTTAAATGAAAAAACCTCCCGCAGGTTTTGGAACCTGCGGGAGGCTGGCAGGATGTCACCTCTTGTGGTGGCCATAGATAAGGCTTGATTCTGGATTGCCCGTTCAATATGCCACCATTGCCTCCTGGATCATCCGGTCGAGCCGGATGATGACAGACAGAGGGTTCGGTGG
>JBHIER010000256.1:0-5364 GCA_046760705.1 bacterium | reverse complement strand
CAAAAAATGGTTGCCACCCTCTCAGCGTCTCCCTCAAAGTGCCCGGGGAGGTGACCGCAGGCACGCCGTTCACCGCCACCTTAGTCCTGGCAAATAGAGGTTCTACAGATGTCGAGGGGATTGTGGTTGAGCCGATCGAGGTTGCCGGGGTCCGGTTTCTCGATGAAGGTCCGATCTCGGTGGGCTCTCTCCGAACTCACACGGAAGCCTCCGTCGGTCTCAGATGTACCCTCATCGGAGCGGAACATGATCGGTCCTCCCAAACCATGGTGGCCACTCGGACCAGGTGGAAGGGTGCAACCCCTCAGGATCAGTACGTCAACTTTGCCTACATCAGGGGGCGAGCCAAAAATGTGTTGACAAGATAGGGTGTTTGTGATATTTTATACATTTAGAGAAGGCAACATGGAGATCGGTCACTCTTTATGAGGAGCTATGGATGAGAAAAATCTGTATGATCGGCACTGGATATGTGGGTCTGGTCACCGGGGCGTGCTTCGCCGACTTCGGCAATTCTGTTCTCTGCGTAGATGTTGACTCGGAGAAAATAGAACTGCTCAAAAAGTCGGTGATCCCCTTCTTCGAGCCGGGCTTGAAAGAGTTTATAGAGCGAAATACGGCCAGAAAGAGGCTCGGATTTTCAGAGGACGTCGAATGGGGCATCCGGGAGTCGGAGGTGATCTTTATTGCGGTGGGTACGCCCTCCTTATCGGACGGAGGGGCCGATCTCTCTCAGGTCTTCGCCGTTGCGGAGAAGATCGCTCAGAATATGAGCGAGTACAAGGTGGTGGTCAACAAGAGTACTGTCAGCGTCGGTACTGGGGCAAAGGTGGCCGAGATCATCAGGACTCACCAGAGACGATCTGTTGAGTTCGATGTGGTCTCCAACCCAGAATTCTTGAGGGAAGGGTCGGCCATCGAAGACTTTATGCGGCCTGATCGGGTGGTGATTGGTGCCACCAGTGAAAAGGCGATGGCGGTCATGTCAGAGATATACCGTCCCTTGTACTTGATCGAGACGCCCATTATCAAAACGACCCTCGAAACGGCCGAACTGATCAAGTACGCCTCGAACGCTTTTCTGGCTACTAAGATATCTTTCATAAACGAGATGGCCGACCTCTGTGAGAAAGTCGGAGCGGACGTCAACGTGGTGGCCAAGGCCATGGGTTTGGACGGCAGGATCGGACCGAAATTTCTGCACGCAGGGGCCGGTTTCGGCGGCTCGTGTTTTCCCAAAGATACGTTGGCCTTGACCAAAATTGCACAACAGGTGAATACCCAGGTGTCCATTGTGGACGCCGCCATCGCCGTAAATCGGCGTCAGAGGGAGATCGTCTTCCAGAAGATTCAAAGGCTGAACGGAACCCTAAGGGGAAAGTGCATCGGCGTTCTGGGTCTCTCCTTCAAACCGAAGACCGATGACATGCGGGAGGCCCCTTCGATTGCAGTTATCGAGATGCTGATTCAGCACAAGGCGAAGATCAAAGCGTACGACCCCGTGGCCATGGAGAACGCCAGAAAGGTCCTCGACACCGTTGACTACTGCCAGGACCCTTATGGGGTGGCCGAGAACGCAGACACTTTGGTGATCATGACCGAGTGGAACGAGTTTCGGGAGCTCGACTTTCCACGAATTAAAGGTCTTATGAATACGCCAAAGATTGTTGACGCCAGAAATGTATACGACCCTGAGAGAATGAGGGGATTGGGGTTCCAGTACGTCGGCGTAGGGCGATGATCCACGGTGTGAGGACAAAAAAGCTGAAGGTGATTGCAGATGAACGCGGCCGGGTGATGGAAATTCTGCGATCCGACGATGAACTGTTCACCACGGTTGGCCAGATCTATATGTCCACGACCTATCCGCAGGTGGTGAAGGCATGGCACCTCCATACTATCCAGACCGACAACATCGCAGTGGTAAAAGGCATGTTGAAATTGGTGCTGTACGATCCGAGGGAAAACTCCCCCACCAGGGGGGAGGTGGATGAGTTCTTCATCGGCGAGCACAATCCCACATTGATCCAGATACCTCCCGGTCTCTATCATGGCTGGAAGTGCATCGGTAGCCTTGAGGCTGTAGTCATCAATTGTCCGACAGAGGTTTATGACTATGAGAAACCCGACGAACACCGCCTCCCGTATGACACTGATAAAATCCCTTACGATTGGGACATCAAGATGGAGTAATGCTGGGACAGATGAAGACTATCTTGGTCACTGGAGGCGCCGGTTTTAACGGAAGCAACTTCGTCCGTTATCTTCTCCGCAACCATCCGAGCTACACCGTCCTGGTCCTGGACAAACTCACCTACGCCGGCAACATGGATAATCTGTTGGATGTTCAAAATGGGCCGAACTTCAGTTTCGTTCGGGGGGACATTTGCGATAGGGCCATCGTGGATAGGGTCGTGTCCAGATCGAGTGTGATTGTCAATTTTGCCGCCGAGACCCACGTCGACAGATCGATCCTTGACTCTTCTGCCTTTATCAGGACCAATGTCTACGGAACGTCTGTTCTGTTGGAAGCGGCCAGAGGGCACGGGGTTGAGAAGTTGGTCCACATCTCAACGGATGAGGTTTACGGCAGCCGGCAAGAGGGCTCCTTTGTCGAGGACGATCCTCTCCATCCGAACAATCCGTATTCGGCCAGCAAGGCTGCGGCAGATATGCTCGTCCTCTCATATTACAAAACATATGGGATGCCAGTCACTATTACCAGAAGTTCGAACAAGTTCGGCCCGTATCAGTACCCCGAGAAGTTGATCCCTCTCTTTGTGACGAACGCCCTTGAGGACAAGGGACTTCCCCTGTACGGCGACGGTCTCAACGTGAGGGATTGGGTCTATGTCGAGGATCTGTGCCAAGCCCTCGATGTGGTCCTTCACAAAGGGGAGAGTGGTGAGGTTTACAACATCGGTGCGGCAGACGAAAGGACCAATCTTGAGATTGCCCACAGAATCCTCGACAGCCTGGACAAGCCCAGGGATCTTTTGGCCTTCGTCCAGGACAGACCTGCCCACGATAGGCGATACTCCGTAGATTGGTCGAAGATCAAGGCTCTCGGGTGGCAGCCCCGGCACGCTTTTGAGGAGGCCTTGAGGGAGACGATTGCGTGGTACCGCGAAAACGGGTGGTGGTGGAAGAAGATTAAGGGGAGGCAGAAACCTTTTCAGGAGTATTACAGAAGGCAGTATGCAACTCTTGCGTCGTCATGAACTATTGAGAAGAGAATGTGCGCTCTCCCGTTTTGTCACCGCGCTGATATGGTTCATGTTCTGTGCGGTCGGATTGGGCGAGGCTCAGGCTCAAGTTGCTGAATCGGCCAAGGCAGACAGCCTCAGGGAAGCGTGGAGGTCGAAGATGCAACTGCAACTGATGGAGGAGGTGGCCTTGGAGGGGGCGATCGACCCGGAACAGTATATCTTGGGCCCGGGGGATGAAGTGGTGATCAACATCTGGGGTGACATGAGCACTGGGAGCGAATTTCATATTCCCCCGAGGATTCCCATCACTCCCGAAGGAAAGGTGCTGATTCCCACAATTGGAGATCTGAGTGTGGGCAATATAGCTTTGGCCCGGGCCTGTGAACTCATCAGTGAAGAGATAAAGAAGAAGTACAGGAATGTTACGGTCACGGTGAACCTTTCTAAGCTGCGCCAGTTCAGAGTCTTTGTCCTGGGTGAGGTGGCCATTCCTGGGACCTATGTGGCCAGGGCCATCGATCGGGTCTCCCAATTGATCGACCGGGCCGGCGGGTTCACACCGAAGTCGTCGACGAGAAGGATTGAGGTGCGCCGCGGTGAGGACGGGCTTCTTTCCGCCGATCTGGTTCTGTTCAATCGGACTGGAAACTTGGAACAGAATCCGTATGTCCTCGAGGGCGATGTCATCTTTGTCCCGGTCAAACTGGATTCTGTGAGCATTTCAGGCGCTCTCAACCTGCCTGGAGACTACGAGTATAAAGAGGGGGATACATTGGAGGAGCTCATAGCGATAGCCGGAGGCCTTTCAAGCCAGGCTTATATGGCCATGGCCGAGATTGTTCGTTTCGGACCTGACGGACAGACGACCCAACGAATCACCGTCGATTTGGACACCCTTCTTGGGCAGAGCGACTCATCCAAAAGCTTTCCCCTTCAAGAGGATGATCAGGTCTTTATACGATCGAAGCCGGAATGGCGGGTGAGGCGGACGGTCACCCTTGAGGGGGAGGTACGCTATCCTGGAGAGTATGCCATAGAAAAAGATGAGACGACATTGAGCACCATTATTGAGAAAGCGGGGGGATTCACATCCGACGCTTCTTTGGATGACGCCAAGGTGATCCGACAGATATATGCGGAAATTGTTGACCCGGAGTACGAGCGCCTTCGTCGGATGGAGGTAGCCGACATGACAGATGAGGAGCGCGAGTATTTCAAAACAAAATCGAGGGAACAGCGGGGAGTGGTGGTGGTGGACTTCAAGCGGCTGTTCAACGAGCACGATCTGTCACAGGACATCATCCTCAAGCCGATGGATATCGTCAGGATTCCCAAGGTTCGGAACACGGTCACCGTCAGCGGGGCCGTGGAGAATCCTGGCTCGGTCATCTACAAACCGGAGATGGACATCGACTACTACATCGCCCAGGCGGGGGGGTACACCCTGGAGGCCCGCAAAAGCAAAGTGAGGCTCATTAAAGGGGACACCGGAGTGTGGTTGAGGCCCGATGAAGTTGATGAGATCAAGCCCGGCGACGCCGTTTGGGTCCCGGAAAAACCGGAGAGGGATTGGTGGGGCCTTTTCAAGGATTTTATGACGGTCACGGCGCAGATAGCGACGGTGGCCATCGTCATCAAACAGATCGCCTATTAGGGGAAACAGATGGCCAGAGAGACCAACATCTTCGACTACCTTCACGTTCTGGTAAAGTGGAGAAAGTTAATCGTTCTCAACTTTTTGGCTGTGTCTCTCCTCGCCGCCGGCATCAGCCTGATTCTTCCCAAATGGTACACGGCCACGACGACGATTCTGCCACCTGAGGAACAGACTTCCGGGATCGGGCTTCCCTCAATGTTGGCCAACCTCCCGTTGGGCGGGCTGGGGATACCAGGGGTGACCACGCCCGCGGCCATTTATGTGGCCATCCTTGAGAGCCGGACGGTCAGAGAAGGGGTGATAAAAAACTTAGATCTAATGGAGATCTATAAGTCGAAGAACATAGAGGAGGCGGTCAGGACTCTCGGGGAGAGGACCGACATAGAAATTTCGGAGGAAGGGGTGGTTCAGCTTAAAGCCACCGCTCGTACCCCTCAGAGGGCAGCGGATATTGCCAACGCGCACATAGAGGAGCTTGACAGAAAGAACACCGAGCTG
>JBHIER010000255.1:0-5374 GCA_046760705.1 bacterium | reverse complement strand
CGGGAGATATGGTAAATGATATTGTTGTTGATCCAGAAAATCCGTCAAGAATTTTCGCTGGAACTCGCCGTGGGGTCTGCCGTAGTGACAATGGTGGGGACGACTGGGAATTGCTTTCTTTTAGTCGTAATCGGGTGACGGCAGCCCTGGGTATTAGTTCCCAGGCGTTCTATGCCGGAACGGCCCATTCCCAGCTTAAGGAGTGCGCCGAGGACTCCAAGCTCCATGTTTCCTACGACAACGGGGAGAGTTGGGTCCTACTTAAAGATCTTGACTCACTGTGGATCTCGAGTATTACACTGCTGGGTGGAGACACTATTCTGGTGGGAACTTTTTCTGGAACTATACGACCCACCAAGATGAGCGATTTCGAAACAGAAGGTGGTGTTTTTTTAAGTCAGGATGGGGGCGAAAGCTGGGAAGAGGTAAACGGCAATCTTCCCGTGAAACAGGTTTTTGACCTGACCGTGGATGCAGAGAACGCTATCTATGTGATTCTCCCTTCTCCTGATGGAGTCTGGCAGAGTAATGACCTGGGAGCGACATGGACTCCAAAAAATGAGGGATTAGTGGAAGAGGAGAATTATTACCAGCTCTATGTAAATCCGCATGATGGAAAGACCCTTTTTCTGACCGCCGGTCGGGCAATGGCGCTGGAAAGTGCCGCTGGTATATGGCGTTTTAACGAGAATGAGGATATGTGGGAAAGGCTCACCAGGATAGGAGAACCAGATGACAATGTTGAAAAGCCATGGAATTATGAATGGGTAAATGCAGATGCGAATGAGATGGTCATAGATCCAGTCAATCCAGACCGTATCTTTTACATAGGCAGGACAATTCATCGTTCTGATGATGGTGGTGAAACGTGGGTGGGAGATGCCTTTCAGGAGAACAACGGATGGTGGAGCAACACGGGGCATAGCGAGCACTTTGCATACTACATCAGGAGACATCCGACAGAAGAGAACATACTTTTTTATGGTGATCAGGACTGGCGTATTGGCAGAAGCATAGATGGGGGAATAAGTTGGCAGATGACTGCGAGCGACCTACCATGGGGGATAAACGCTAGCCGGGATATGGTGTTTGATGTTGAGAACAATGTGATTTATGCTGCTGTTGGGAGTAAAGGAAGCGGGCGAGGCAAGGTAATCAAGTCTGATGATAATGGAGTATCTTGGGTTGATGCAAATACAGGACTTCCCGACGCCTTTATTCGCCGGATAGCCATAGATCTAAATACACCAAGAGATCAGAGGATTCTCTATGCCTTATGCACAAACGAAGGAGTATATAAATCAGAGGATGGGGCCAACTCCTGGGACAAATTGGACAACGCACCTCCTCCACCGGGAGGAAATCTGGATTATATTGATATTGATTTGCATCCCACAAATGAAGGAGTAATCTATTTATCTCTCTATGGATGGCCTGGTGGGCTTTATGTGGGCACTGAGTATGGCCATAACTGGGAGAAATTGAATCAAAATGGACCGAAAGGTTTTGTGGATCTGGTCATCAAACCTGACGAGCCCAATATTATGATGGCTGTTGGTAAAGTAGAGGATGGCTTGTATAGAAGTGAAGATGGGGGTGTCAGTTGGGAAAAGGTTTATGAGTTCCATGAGATCAATATGGGTGTCATAAATTCTGCAATTGCTTTTGACCCATCCCATACCAATATAGTATATGCCGGAGCCTCCTCCTATGCCAAGGCTCAAGCCTCTGGAGAGCCATTTCGAAATTGGTTTTTGCGCTCTGAGGATGGTGGCCAGACGTGGGAAGATATGGATTCACCTATCGGCGGTGGGATGTCACGAATAACCTTTATTGAGGTGCAGCCAACGGGAGAGATTTTCGTGGGTACTTCTGGTTATGGAGGTTACATATACTATCCTACAATTATGAATGGAGAACCGGACATTTCTATCCTTCCACCTGAGATCAATTCCTTTGTTGAAATCGGCCACAGCACTACCTCCTCATTTACAATATCAAATAACGGTGAAGGTGTCCTGAGTTTTTCTATCCAAACAGACCTGGGTGACACATCTATAAATGTTTCGGGTTATTCAGAAAACTTTTTTAGCTCAAATAGAAACTCCATCATCAAGAACCAGAGAGAAAACCAATCTAAAAATGTTCTTCCAACTTTGCGCAGTCAAGAGAATATATCCTCAGAGGATTCAGAGACAACAAAACCTCTTTACTGGATGTATGTTGATCCTGCAAGTGGTATAGTCAATCCTGGTGGAAACCAGGAGGTAACTATATATTTTGATGCTTCTGAACTGGAAATGGGATATTATTCTGGCAATCTCATCGTAACAAGCAACGACCCTGACCAGAGTCAGAGTACGCTTCCTGTTCAACTGGCAGTATCTGAAAGAGGGGATGTGAATTTTGATGGGCTGAAAGATGTCCTGGACGTAGTCAGAGTGATAAATATTATTTTGGAAATTGAGCCTTCCCCGACGGAGTACGAACTCTGGGCGGCAGATTGCAACGACGATGGAGATATCAATATATTGGACATTATAGGAATAGTGAACGTCATTTTAGGTACTGGAAGCTGCGGAGGGTGAGAATGCTTATCGTTCAATTGACGAGGTCGAGATCTTTAGGGGTTTTGTTAACAGCAACATTTCTGATAGTGTCACTTATCTCTGTCCCCGCAGTCCACTCACCCGGTAGGCAGGTTACAAAAAAGAGTCCTTTCCTCCTGCCGGACAGTGTGGTTTTTTACGAAGGTTTTGACGAAGACGCCAACGGCGATGGGTCCCCCGATGGATGGAGTGTGCAGGGCGATGTCTCCATCGACACGGTAGAAGGTTTCCACGGATGGAGTTTGAGGTTTGACAGTGGTCCTGGAGAGAGGCCGCGGGCGCGAAGCCCGCAGATCGAGCTTCAGCCCGAGAGGCTCTACCGCCTCTCCTGGTACTGTCGGACTCAAGCCGTCCTGCGATACGTCTCCTTCGGTATCAATCTCGGAGAGCGAACCTTGGATTTTGAGGAGGAACATCAGGGGAACACCCTGCCCTGGACGGAACAGCAGGCTCTGTTTACGACCCTCGCCGATGAAACGGTGGGCAGGATTCTCATTCAACTGAGCGATGAGGGAGCAGCCTGGGTCGATGAGGTGAGGTTGGAGCGTTATGATCACTCACTGTCGGAGCCTGGAATCATTTCTGAAAACGCTCAAATTGTATATCGTGAGGGCGACAGCACTGTTGTCTGGGTCAATTATCCGGTGATGAAAATTTTTCAGGACGACCTCCTTTCGCCTGCTCTGCCCGATGTGGATACGATCAGAGTTTCCATGGCCAAAGGCGAATGCGAACCCTTTCAAATTCTCATCTTTCCCTCTGACTCCCTCAAGAATGTGGAGGTCCACGTCAGCCAGTTGAACGGAGCCACAGGGATAATTTCAGCGGAGAACATAACTATCAATACCGTCCATTGTGCCGAGGTCTCGGAGCAATGGGTCCATTTGCCTGGCGGGCGGGCCGGATTCTATCCTGATGCCTTGCCCTGGGAGAACAAAACAGATGCTCCGACCGGGCAGCATACGCCTTTCTGGGTTACGATTCACATGCCGCAGGACATCTCCAATGGCACATATGTGGGAACGATCAGCTTGTCCGGTCCGGTCAGTTGGATTTTTCCTCTGAAAGTCCATGTCTGGAATTTTGCCTTGCCTGAAATACCAAGCCTTCATGCCACTGGTTCGGACGGAGCACTTCTCAGTTCTGCAATGGAGCATATTGACCACCGTCCTGCTGAGGAACGCCTTGCCGATTGGTTTGATAATATGCGAAGACACAGAATATCTGGCACCCGTTATGTTGAAGGCATACTGGATGATGAGGATTGGCTCCAGATAGTGGGTGACAGCTTGGAGATCGATTTCGAAGCCTTTGATGCTAAAGTCTCAGAATATCTGGCTGAGGGCATGATTACGATATCATTGCCTCCAAGTCCATTGGCATCGCAAAGAAGACCTTTGGGAACGACGCTGTGGCTTGGGTTCACTCCCCTCACTGAAGATTTTAATTATTTCTTTACTGATTATTGTCGGCAGTTAGGAGGATATTTGGAATCACTGGGTCTGCTTAATAGAGCTTTTATGATGCTCTGGGACGAACCGAATGTTGAAAATTACAGTGATGTTTATTCGCTGTATTCCCTTGTTCGTACAGGACACTCTGGTTTGATGACAATGTTGACCGAAGAGCCGGTTCTCGAGCTATATGATGTGGTCGATCTCTGGTTTCCTAACTTGAGGCGGCTTGCTGGCTCGGAGCTTCAAGATCGTTTTGAAGGGCGTCAGTCACTTAGCGAGTTTGTCGGGGCTTATGGGAACGATCGATACTCCATGATTCATCCTCTGACCTATATTCGGCTGTGGCCATGGACGATGAAATTGTACGGATTGACTCACACCGGTTGGTACGCTGTTCTATCTGCACGCCTGGACATCTGGGATAATCCTGTTTTACCAGGCAGCCCTGAAGGGTACACCGGCAAGGAATTTCCCGGTGGTGGGTTCTTCCTTTATCCCGAGCGTGAGGGTGATGGTCCCTTCGTCAATTCAATGCGATGGGAATCCTTCAGGGATGGAATGGAGGATTTCGATTACCTCACGTTATTGGAGCAGCGGTTGAATTTGATCGATCCCAACTGTTCGGAACAGGGTACGGAGATTGTGAGGGACTTTGTCGGTGAATTGGTCTGGGGAAATTTCGGGTGGGAGTACGAACCACAGGTGTCACACCTGTACGAGATTCGAGATTCAGTAGCCGCCTGGATCGAGTCCCTTGGAGACCCTCCGGAGCGGGTCAGAGGTGATGTCAACTCAGACGGTGAAATTAATATTTTGGATGTTGTTTTAGGAGTAAGCATCATTTTGGGGTAGAGTCCACCCCGTGCGAGCGCTGGGCCGCCGATTGCAACAGTGACGGTGCGGTGGATCTTCTGGATGTAATGGGGATCGTGAATGTGATTCTAAGTACGGGGTCCTGTAGTTCTTAGGAGTAGTAGATATGTTGTACTCGAAAAACAGAGTGGATTCCGTGTCATTGCGAGCGATAGCGAAGAATTCACCGGATTTAGTGAGCCAAATCTGGAGATTACTTCGGCGTACGTGGGAAGACACGGCACTCCTCGTAATGACGTTAAAGGCCAGAGGATGTCCAGAGAAGAACGGAGTGACGATCCAAATTCATTCTTGAACCCCGCTCCTGGGAGGTAGGAATGGTGTCCGGGTTTGGAAACATTTTAAAAATTCCAATCATATCCTCGATTGCCCTCTTGCTACCTACCTCTCTTGCCTCTGTTGGTGCTCAGGAGAATCTTCTGCCCAACCCTGGCT
>JBHIER010000254.1:0-5383 GCA_046760705.1 bacterium | reverse complement strand
GAGCCCATCGCAGAGTTTAGGCTTGACAAATCGCGAATACAGGTCTCTTCCGTGGCTCAAGGAAACGATCATCTCGTTGCTTTCAGTCATAGCATCATCCAGGTATTTCTGAAACCCCTTCTTTTGGTGCTTTTTAGAGTACCCCTTGGTGATAACTTCAACTGAAGCATTCTATGTATTCTGATAAACCTCCAGATCCTTGAAACTACGGATCGGTTTCTTAGTGGGTTCCTCACCAATGTGCTTCACGCCTCTATCCTCCAGCCCGTAAATCATTATCGGTTCATGGCCCAGTGTTTCGAGCCTCGAGCCTCCTTCCCAGCATCGACAACGACAACCGATCAACGAGCACTTTGTACCGCCTCAAGCAGACCTTTTGCCCCATCTCTCGTGGGGGCATCGAAAACGACTACCACAACATCCCTCTCCACATTCGCCGCCGTCCATGTGCCGTCCTCAGTTTGACAGATCTGAGTTTGCATTGCATCGGGCATGTATGCCTCGACGAAACGCTCGCAGGCTGCCCTTGCTTGGTCCTCATTCTGGTAACTCACAAGCAGAAGGTAGGATTTGCCCTCGGGCTGGTGATACTTAGCCAGCACGGCATCCGTGTCATTGTCAAGGTTGAGAATGTTGGAGTCTGCGACGAAGTAGTGATAGTTGAGGGAGACATGCGTGTGGAAGAAGCGAACACTTCTCTCAATCAGGCCCTCCTTTGGCAAATAGTCAAGTATTTTGGGTTTTGAACCTGTGGCTTTGATAGCCCCGGCGACGGCTCTGCCCAGAGCGGGCACCGCCTCCTGAGCATCTTGGGTTTCCCCTTCCGCATAGATGCACACGAAGTACTTATTCTTCCAGAAGCACAAGAAGCTTCCTCTGTGCTCAGAGCCCTGTCCGATGCCTGCCTCTTCGGCCTGGCGCCCGTGGGTGAAGACCCCGAAGGCGTCCTCAGCCGAGCCCATGTCGAATAGCTCAACGACGAGGTTCGGCTCGTCAGCCTTGACAAAGCGACAGACCACCAACTCCCGAAACCCGTATAAGCGATACACCTCGCCTGCCCCGTTTATGTATTCAAAGATGGTGTCCCGGGTGTATGTTTCTACTTCGTCTTGAGCTTTCCACCCGTGCATCTCACGGGGCACAAGTTCACTCATCTTCATCGAGGTCTCTCTTCTGCATGTTGCTGTTGTCAAAGCAGCCGCGCAAAATAATAGTGTGAGTACTTTTCTTAAGGACATTGTTCTACAGCATCGTTGTCCTAAGTCTGCAACCATCTCATTACGGCCTGTCTCCAGGATTTATTCCCAAGAAGACGGATGCGTGCACCGCCCTGGACTGGTTCTGAAGCATCTGCGATCAGCGGAAAAGAAGCAATGCTCCTATCTCTTCTGTGGGCCTTCATAGAATTGAGTATGAGCGGGCTTTCGCCGATGAGGAAAACATATAGGTGAAGGATGGAGAATGAAGCGGCTACTCGCCCGCTCAATTTCGAGGTTCCTTGTACCACAACCTGTATGACACTGAGCAACTCTCACATAATTAAAGCAAACAGATCCTCTCTGTCAAGGGAATTCTGGACCTTTTCAAACTCCTGCTCCCGAGCTCAGATAGGCATAATTGCCCTGGGCCACCACCGCAATTGCAGGTCCAAAAGGCCAATGGCCGACGGAGTTGACGTTGAAATTGGCTGTACAAAAGGGCTCTCTAAGAAGAGTCTCTCTCTCTGGACTCCGAATTGGCCCCCCGACGGATGGACATCTCCTCGCCTGGGTAGCAACTCATCCTCCAGTTGTGATGTGTGAGGCGGGCGTTTTATTTCTCCCCAACTCGCCCCACAGGTGAAGAGCTTATTGTGGACAAAACGTGCCATCAAAATGACTCTCCCTCGTTCCCACCTCTTTTCTTAAAAGGGCTGGCAAAACTTCCACAAAATTTTTTCCCTCGATCTTTTTGGGGATCCGGCCACCCAACAATCCAGCAATGAATGAGGTCGTATGTGCCCAGGCAAAGTAACTGGCGTTGGTTAGAGAGCTCATACCAGTAACGATACGCATGCTTGGGATACAAAGATCTCACTCTGGTGCCACACAACCAGGAGATTCCTGCATGCGCAGCAATGACGAGGGGGGACGTATCGGGCAATGTAAGTGAAATTCTGGTGGACAGCCTACAAAAAGTCGGTTGACTTTTGCAGTTGGGGGTGTAAATTATCCGAGAATATGCATTAGCCACAGAGGCTCGGAGCAGACAGAGTTGGAATTCTCTGTCTTTGTGACTCTGTGGCGCATAATTTGGGATTATGTTTTCATCTTGATCTGAGTTGCAAGTGCAGGAGGCCTTATGAGAATAGGAGAATCGTGAGAAAACCGCTGTGGCTCAAAGCACGTCTGGGCGTCGGTGAGCACTTCAGGGATGTAAAGGGTACCTTAGAGAGGTTTGGCCTGCACACCGTCTGCCAGGAGGCCGGTTGCCCCAATTTAGGGGAGTGCTGGGGGCGGGGAACGGCCACCTTCATGATTTTGGGTGATGTGTGCACGCGAGCCTGTCGGTTCTGCGGTGTCAAATCCGGGCCGCCATCCTCACCGGAGATAAACGAGCCCAGACAGGTTGCTGAAGCGGCCAAGGCACTCTCGCTGAGCTACTGCGTGGTTACATCCGTCAGCCGCGATGACCTGCCCGACGGCGGGGCCGGCCATTTTGCTGCCACGGTGCGGGCCATAAGGGAGATCTGTCCGGATACGTTGGTCGAGGTTTTGATCCCTGACTTTGAAGGGAGCCGCAATTCGCTCCGAACGGTCATAGAGGCAGAGCCTGATCTCATCGGTCACAATGTCGAGACCGCGGCCCGGCTGGCCCCGGGGGTGAGGGATCGACGGACCAGCTACCACCGCTCCCTCGCCCTCCTCAAAGGAGTAAAAGAGATAGAACCCGAGGCCCGCACAAAGTCGGGTCTCATGGTCGGCCTGGGGGAGACCGAAGGGGAGGTGCTGGCCACTATGCAAGATCTCCGGGACGCAGAGTGTGACATTCTGACCGTTGGCCAGTATCTTCAGCCTTCGAAGGAATGCTTGCCTGTGGCCGAGTATGTCCACCCGGAGAAGTTCAAAAAGTATCGGGAGATCGGAGAGGCCATGGGCTTTCGATCGGTTGCCGCCGGCCCTTTTGTGCGGAGTTCTTATTTGTCCGACCAATTTTATGAGCAGGTGCGAGAACCCTCGGAAGCTTTGCGGGCTGAGTGAAAATACACCTGTGCGGGGCTGCATGCCAAGACGCCCACAAGGGGCTACACTACTTCAATAGATGCGTCGTGTCGGACTTTGTCCCGGTGAATGGGACCACAGAAACTGAGGAACGCTTATCAGGGAGTTCGGGAAAATGAAAGCGTTATTTGTGCTCACTCCAAAAGAATCGAAGCGACTCATTGCGAAAGGGATCGCTGCGCTTCCGGAAGTGAAAAGGGCCTCGGAGAGGGGAACCATTATCGTGGGTTGGGGCAGCACCTGTGCGTATGTGGCCGAGGAGCTCTTGGGTGAGAGAATTGAATGTGAGCGGTACATCGCGGGATACATCACCGGCGGCGAACTCCGGCTCTCAGAAGGCGAGAAGCGAATGAAGCCTGTTGTTCTTAAGGATGGAAGGAGCGTTGATGTCCACCCCAAGGATGCCTTAGCAGCCTTCGGTCGGAACGATGTCTTCATCAAGGGGGCGAACGCCATCGATCCTGAAGGGAACGTCGGTATCCTCCTGCAGAACGAATTTGGAGGGACCATCGGAACTGCCCTCGGGATACTGGCAGCCCGCGGTTCCCACCTCATCATTCCGGTGGGGCTGGAGAAGCTCATTCCCTCGGTGAGAGAGGCTTCGAACCGATGCGGGCTTGAGACCCTCGATTACGCTACTGGCAGAAAGGTCGGGCTGATGCCTCTCATGTACGGCCGGGCCGTGACCGAGATCGATGCCCTCAAACTTCTGGCCGATGTCGATGTCCTCCACATCGCCTCCGGCGGTCTGGCCGACTCCCAGGGGGCGGTCACCCTGGCTGTCTCCGGAGACGAGGGCGAAGTGAAAAAGGCCATCAGCATCATAGAAGGGGTGAAGAAGGCTCAGCGTTTGGCAGACTCTGACAACTCACTCCGATGACAGAAAGGGCTTGATTTCAGGCTCCTTTGTCTCTAAATTGTGCCTCTGATCAGAAAGAGGTTGTCCTTGGAATTGGGAAGGAGGCCGTCACGGCTGGAAGGGTCAGATGAGTCCACACCGTTCAAAGATGCTGGTCCATGTGTGCTGCGCGGGGTGTTCACCGCATGTTATCGATCTATTGCAGCAGGACTATCAGGTGACGGGTTATTTTTATAACCCCAACATCCATCCTGAGGAGGAGTACGAGCTTCGGCTGATGGAGATGAAAAAGCTGGCCGAGAAACTTGGGGTCGAACTCTTCTGGGGCGAATACGATGCAGATCGCTGGTTCACCTTAACCGAGGGTCTGGAAAAGGAGTCAGAAGGCGGCCCACGCTGCCAGATCTGTTTTCGAATGAGGTTGGAGAGGGCAGCTCGATTCGCCAAAGAGAATGAGTTTAACAATTTCACTACTACCTTAACTATCAGTCCGCACAAGAACGCAGTTGTCATAAACCGTATCGGAGGGGAGATTGAGGTTCAGTCAGGAGTGAATTTTCTCAGGACCGATTTCAAAAAGAGAAACGGATTCAAAAAGACTGTGGAGCTGAGTAAAAAATACTGGCTCTATCGACAGGATTACTGTGGGTGTTTGTATAGTAGAGAAGAGAGAGAACGCATCCGACGAGGATAGGCGTTGGTTACGGAGTCCGTTTTGCCTTTGAGCCACGATGTTCGCAAAAGGCATATCCACGAGACTGCAATGAAGAGGAGTATAACGTGTGGGTTAAGAAATTGGCTCAGGAACAGGCTGAAGAGGGCCAACCTATCGTCTTGGTTAGGATCAAAGAGATCGCTCCAGTGCGATCAAGGTTGGTTTCTCCAACGTTGCAACCGGCAGAGAGGGCTTGATTTGATCTGTCTTAGCAGTTCTGTTTTGAACTCTTCCAGAATTTCATTTTGACTGCAGCCCTCTGAATAGCAAGGAGGTCATTTTGAGGCGTGGAACAAGGGACGGCGAGGTCCGGTGTTTGAACTGTTTTACGAGATTCAGGCCCTCGGCCAGAGCGGAGAAGGCAACCTGCCCGAAGTGTGAGATGGAATGGCGCATATCGTGGCCCTATCCAAAGACAGCCAAAATTCGGGGGCCGGTCTGGGATAGAATTCGAGACCGCATTGCCACCTGAGCGAGGAGGACGATCCGATGGCGTTGAACCGAAAGATTGCCTACATCAACCTAACTACGGGAGAGATCGAGACAAAA
>JBHIER010000253.1:0-5384 GCA_046760705.1 bacterium | reverse complement strand
CTCGAAGGATCGAATATTTCGCCCCTCGCGACCGATGATACGCCCTTTCATCTCATCGTTCGGCAGCGACACCACCGAGACGGTCGATTCCACCGTGTGTTCGGCGGCGCACCGTTGAATGGCTGAGGTGATGATCTCCTTGGCCTCCTTCACTGCCGTCTGCTGGGCCCTGTCTTTGATCTCCTTGACCATCTGAGCTGCCTCTTGTTTGGCCTTGGCCTCGAGATTGGCCAAAAGAAGCCTTTTGGCCTCTCGGGTGGTGAGCCCGGCGATCCGTTCCAGCTTCACATTCTGCTCGCGAATCAGCCGGGACAACTGCTCATCTTTGGCCCGCACCGCTTTCTCTCTCTGGTGGAAGATGTGCTCCCTCTCCCTGATCTCCCGCTCCTTCTTGTTCAGTACATCGACCTTGCGGTCCAGGTTGGCCTCCCGTTCAGCGCTCTTCTTCTCCATCCGCTGCAGCTCTAACTGTCGCGCCTGCGTCTCCTTCTCAAATCGAACCTTGGCCTTGTACCACTCATCCTTCGCCTCCAGCATTGCGGCCTTCTTCTGAGTCTCCGCCTCCTTTTGGGCGTCAGCAATGATCTTCTCGGCAAACTTCTCGGCATTGACAATCTTGCTCTGCCCGATCTTGTAACTGGCAATCCACCCCACAAAGAAGAAGAGCAACGCCCCCAGACCGGCAAAGATGATCAAAAAGTAGTTTATGTCCATCGCATATACCCCCTCTATGACGTTGATTTCGGTGGTTCACTCTCTTGTCTCTTTCCGTCCGTCCTTCTTTCCCCGGAGTTTCTCCAATCGCCTCTTTATGACCGATTCGTACCCACGATCGGCGGGTTGATAATAGTTTTTCCCCTCTGGGCCATACTCCTGATCGACGTACCCATGTTCATAGGAGTGAGGATATTTATACCCTCGGCCCCGGCCCAGCTTTTTTGCCCCCGGATAGTGAGCGTCTTTCAGGTGGTTGGGAACCTGGATGATCTTGCCCTCCTTGACCTCCTGGAGTGCTTTTGAGATCCCCACATAACACGCATTGCTCTTGGGAGCTGTGGCCACATAGAGAGCGGCCTGAGCCAGGGGAATCTGAGCCTCAGGCATGCCCACGCATTGGGCCGCGGTGAGGGCCGCAGAGGCCACAACGAGGGCCTGAGGATCGGCGTTGCCCACATCCTCGGCCGCACAGATGACGATGCGCCGCGCAATATAGCGGGGATCCTCGCCGGCTGAGATCATTCTGGACATCCAATAGAGCGTCGCATCCGGATCGGAACCGCGCATGCTCTTAATGAAAGCGGAGACGGTATCGTAGTGGTCGTCTCCACTGCGATCGTGCCGAAAGACCCTTCTGGGGACAGACTCCTCAGCAATGTACCGAGTGATAGTAGTCCTCCCGCTCTCATCAGGAGCCGTGCTCAGCACTGCAATCTCCAGTCCGTTCAAAAACCTTCTGGCATCGCCTTCGGCCTGATCGATCCAGAACTGAAGGGCCCCCTCCTCGATTTCAATCTTCAGCGCTCCGAGTCCCCTCTCTCCATCGGCCAGCGTTCGCCGAAGTATTCTCTTCAAGTCCTCGTCCCCAAGAGGTTTCAGTTCGAAAAGATGCGAACGGGAGATCAACGGAGAGATGATGTAGAAGAAGGGGTTCTCAACGGTTGTGCCGATGAGCACAACGTGGCCCTCCTCCACCTCTGGCAGAAGCACGTCCTGTTGGGCCCGGTTGAAACGGTGGACCTCATCGATGAAGAGCACAGTTCGCTTTCCGTCCTCGCGGAGCCGGGCCTTGGCTCGGCCGACGACACTCCGAATCTCGGACACACCGGAGGAGACAGCGCTCACCCTTTCGAAGCACGACCGGGTCGTTTGAGCGATAACGTGAGCCAGCGATGTCTTGCCAGTCCCCGGAGGACCGTACAGAATGATGGATGTCAACCGGTCTGATTCGATCATCCGGCGCAAGAGGGACCCCCTCCGCAAGATGTGATCCTGTCCGACGAATTCATCCAAGGATGTCGGCCGCATCCGCCGGGCCAGCGGTGCTATGGCCACTCCTTCCCCACTTCCTTCCTCTTTGAAGAGATCTGTGCCGATGTCCGATTTCATAGGCCGAACAAAAAGGGTCCTATTCAGATATGGCCACTAAGTCACAAAGAGCCGAAGTTCATGCCTTTCCTTTGTGACTCGGTGTCTTGGTGGCTCAACAGGTACCAAAAAATAAAAAACCCTACTCACCGCTGTGGAGGTCAGGCGAAGGGTATCCCGCCTTTGAGGGGCCTTTTCCGAGGCCGATCACCACGAACGAGTAGGGATTAGGTCTTAAAAACAGTAAACAAAATGCAACGCACTACGTCTGTTCAGTCCAATTCTTCCCTCCTGCCAACAGATCACGATGCATCTTCCATCAGCTCTTTTTCCAGCCACCCAGAAATCTCGGCCGCTCGCTCTTCCAGTTGCGACACGGTCTTCTCTCTCTCAGCCCGTTCTTTAAAGAGTTCATCGGCGATGTTCATGGCAGCCAAAATGGCCACCTTTGTCATCGAAGGCAGTGACAAAAGCTTCGACACCTCCCTCATCTTCGCATCAACATACCCTGCAATCTCTTCAATATACGCCGGGTCCGCATCTCCCTTGATCGGATATTCTGTCCCAAAGATGTTCACCCGTATGTGATCGTCCTTTTCTGCCATGACCGCCTCTAAAAAGGGAAAGAGCTGATCGGAAACAGAGTGAAGTTCACAGGATCATCTATGAAGTGGCAGTCCATTACTCGTAAACGTGGTATCCCCTCAAACAGACAGCGATGGGAGATCCTGCCTCCCAGTGAACCGTTACAGATCGTCCAACTTTGATAGCATCCCTTCGATCTTCTTTCTTATCTCCTCTCGGTTTGCAGCGGACAGTTCGTTCTTCTTTTGAGCCTCTCGAAACTCCAGATTTTCGGCTTGAAGCCGCTCCAGGCTCTTTTCGTACTCCTCCAATTTGGCCATCAGTTCTCTGTTTTGATTCTGGAGTTCCTGATTCTCCTCCCGCAACTGATTCATGCGTTCAACAGTTTTGCTCACCCGTTCTTCTAAAAGTTCCAAGCTTTGAAACTCCATGGTTATACCTCAGTTTGATAGGTGTTGTTTCACCGACCCGGCGATCTCGGCGAAGGCCGAGGGATCGTTCACTGCCAGTTCAGCCAGGACCTTTCGATTCATAGTGATGCCGGCTTTCTTCAGCCCTTGCATAAAGAGACTGTAAGAGATGCCGTGCATCCTCGCCGCAGCGTTGATCCGACAGATCCACAACCGTCTAAAATCCCTCTTTCGCACCCGTCTGTCCCGATAGGAATACGCTAAGGCTCGATGTACACTGTCCCTGGCAACTCTGTACAGTCTTCCTCTGGCGCCTCGAAACCCCTTGGCCATCTTCAGGATCTTCATCTTTCGCCGTTTCGAAGCAACACTCGTTTTGACTCTGGACATTCTCTTCTCGCTCCTCTTCTCAGTTTACGGTATCAGTTTTCTTACTCTCTTTTTGTCCGCCGAGTCGATCAGATCAGATCGTCTCAGACTCCTTTTTCGTTTGGTAGTCTTCTTCGACAAGATGTGACTGGCGAATGCCTTCTCTCTCTTTATTTGGCCAGTGCCGGTCTTACGAAACCGTTTCATGGCACCGCGGTTGGATTTCATCTTGGGCATTGTTCTCCTCTGTTTTTAAAGACTACTTCGGGCCGAGAACCATGACCATGTTTCGCCCTTCAACTTTTGTCTCCTGCTCGACAGTGGCCACATCACTCAGCACCCCGGCCATCCGTCGCAGGATCTTCTCTCCGAGTTGAATGTGATGCATCTCTCGGCCCCGAAACATCGCGGTCAGTTTCACCTGAGAAAGTCTCTGGCATGTTTGGCCTTAAATTGAAAATCGTGATCTTCAATCTTGGGCCGAATTTTCAACTCCTTAATATGAGTAACATGTTGTCTTTTTCGAGCTTCTTTGGCTCTTTTGCTCTGCTTATAACGGTACTTCCCGTAGTCGATGATCCGACAAACAGGTGGTTTCGAGTCGGGGGCCACTTCTACCAGATCAAGTCCCTCCCGTTGGGCCATGGTTAGTGCTTCGCTCGTATTCATGATCCCAATCTGCTTGCCGTCGGTACCGATCCAATCCTTCTGTTTACCCGGACACCTTCTCTAATATATACTCACCTCCTGCTGCGTTGAGAGCCCGCATCTGAATGGCCCATCTTCGGCGAAGATATTAAGTTGCTATACCAATTAAGGAAGAAGAAGGGCGTTTGTCAACAAAAATTTTACACGGAAAGGAAGCAACCCGCTCGAATATCCAGAGGCCCACGGAATCGTTCATACATCCACTGGATCGAAAGCAGACACCGTTATTGATGCTCAGAAGGGGCCGACTCCATAATCTCCAACACGACGTTCTTCCCCGTCCTCTTCCCTGCTGCATTCAGAAGTGTTCTCATCGATTTTGCGGTTTGGCCCTTCTTTCCAATAATCCGGCCCATATCCGATTTGGCCACGGAGAGTTCCAAAACCGTAATCCCTTCTCCTTCCACGACTCTCACGTCGACGTCTTCGGGCTGGTCAACGATTGCCTTGGCTATTCGTTCGATCAGTTCTCTCATCGCTTAGCGCTCACAGAAAGTGGGGTCTCTTCTCATCTCCTGACAGGGTCCAAATACAGGTTTAACAAAAAACCACCGGTCTGTAAACCAGCGGCAAACATACCTTCAGGCCCGGTCCATCTCGTGGTGGGCGATACTGGACTTGAACCAGTGACCTCTTGCATGTCAAGCAAGCACTCTCACCAACTGAGCTAATCGCCCCCTTCTGGTCATCTCCGGTGCGCCGGACCTAATTCCTCCGTATCGGAGGAAAAGTTTTGTGGCCGATAACGTTGGTGCCGAGGGCCGGAATCGAACCGGCACGTTCCTTGCAGGAACGAGGGATTTTAAGTCCCTTGCGTCTACCAATTCCGCCACCCCGGCCCAGAGGCGGCACCCGGACTCGAACCGGGGAATAAGGGTTTTGCAGACCCCTGCCTTACCACTTGGCTATGCCGCCTGGAGCGGGAAACGGGACTTGAACCCGCGACCCCCACCTTGGCAAGGTGATGCTCTACCAACTGAGCTATTCCCGCCTCCAACAGATTCAAATATACAGTGCCCCCTGAAAATTGTCAAGTCTTTTCGGAAAATTTTTGCCTCAGTAAGCGAATCCCGTAGCCGGTCACTGCGGAGGTGATCGTACCCACTGCCAGGGGCAGAACGAATCCCCCTTGCAGTTCCCTCAGTCCGGGCGCCTGAAGGAGCCCTGCCCCGGCTCCACACGAACATTCCGCTGTTCCAGAGGTACTCGCCGGACTCGGTGTACCTT
>JBHIER010000252.1:0-5387 GCA_046760705.1 bacterium | reverse complement strand
TCCAGCGTGATCTGCCTCTTCTGCTCCGTGTCGTACAACCTTCTGTTGACGTACCTTTTGATAACTCTGGCCATCTTATCACCTCCTTTGCTGAGTAAAGCACACCACAATATAGTGCATTGCACAATGAAAGTCAAGACTTTTTTAAAGTCAAGACTCTTAATTAAAACAGTATCTTGAGAAAAAACGCCTTTCCCCCCATTTAAATTGGCGGGGAAAGGCGTTTCTGTCAGCAGTGGGGGAAGCTCGCGGTGTGGTTCAGCCCGTGTGGGTCAAAGGTGCGACCTCACGGAGTGTAGGCTATCTTCTCCATCTCGGCAGCGATAGCCGCCGCCATGTGTCTGACGGTTCTGTTCCTATCGGTTCTCGCCACCTTCTTCAGAGCGGCGATGGCCCGAGGATCTCCGATTTTGTAAAGGGCCTGGGCGACCACAATGCGAACGGAGTAGTCCTTCTCCACTTTCAACCGATCGATCAGCGGCTCAACCGCCTCCGCCACCCTCCGCTCTCCCAACAGTTGCGCAGCACTGTATCGCCACCCCCTGTTTTCGCTGCTGAGCATGTTGATCAGATCGGAGTTTTTGGCATCGGCGCGGGAGAGGGCGGAAATTCCGAGAAGCAGACAGACCACCGCCATCAGGACGACCGATGCCCGAGTCATTTGAGCAATATGTGACACCACTGCTCACCTCCTTTCAATATATCCCCTATCAGAGTCCTCTTGGGCATAAGACGTGATGGGGCGGAAGAAAGTTGCCGGAAAAAGGGTGAGCGGTCAAATGAGGCAATGAGAGGTAAGTCCGAGGGCACGAAAGGCCTCCCGTTTAACCTTTGCTGAGATTACTGAGGGGGTCATAGTGGCTGTCTCCAGAGGCTTAGAAAATTATTCTTGACAAGTTTCCGCTGGGGGATTATATTTTCCCATCCAAGGAGTGGGATTCTGCGGGCTGATGAGGATGGGTGGCCGTATTGATCAAAGTGTTGCTTTTGAACAAATTGCGGGCGATTGGCTCAGTTGGTCAGAGCGCTGCGCTCACATCGCAGAGGTCACTGGTTCGAATCCAGTATCGCCCACCATTTGAAGGTGTCCCGTGGGCTGAGCTCAAGGGGAGGGGCCGTGGATGAAGGAAAAATCTTCACTGTACCGCTTGACCCCGATTTCAAAGGAGTTCGATGACCACCTTCCGGTCAAAGATGGCAAGAGACGGGAATAGCATACGATTGTACGGGCTGAATTACATGCATATCTGCAAAAGGTGCACCTTCAAAAAAGGTGCACCTTTTGTTTGTAGGGAGAAGAACGGAGTTATTGGAGATGGATCGCGATCTACACATGCTGGTCCAATTGCAACGAATCGATAGCACCATCGATTCGTTGGGGAGATTGAAGGAGGAGTATCCCAATCGAATGGTCGTTCTCGAAAAGGAGTTGCAGATTGCCCAACAGAGGTTGGTGGCCGAACGGGAAGAGAAGAACGAGTTGGAGAAAGAGCAGCGCCATTTTGAGCGGGAGCTCCAAAATGTAAATTTTGAATTGGACAGACATCAGAAACGGTTGTTTGAGGTGAAGACGAACAAGGAGTATCAGGCGTTGCTCCATGAGATTGAGGCCCAAAAGAGCAAGATCGAAGAGTTTGAGGGCCGAATCTTAGAGCGTATGACCGCTTTAGACGACGTGGCCGATAGGATCAAGAACTTCGAAGCTGAGTTCGATCGAAGGAAAGGAGAGACTTCCCAAGAGATTGGGAAGTTGAAGGCAGAACTGGCCTCTGTTGAGGACGGACTGGCCCGCCGACAGGGTGAGCGGGAAAGGTTGGTCGTAAACATCGAAGATAAGCTCATTCGGACCTATGAACGGGTGAGAAAGAAGAACAAAGGCCTGGCAGTTGTTGCTGTCCTTAAAGAGGCCTGCGGCGGCTGTTTTGAGAGACTCCCTCCGCAGCGCATCAACGAGATTCGGCGCAACGAGAGATTTATCTTTTGTGAGAACTGCGGTTCCATCCTGGTGTGGGATGAGGAGGGCCTTTTGAACAGCCGCCAGAACGAAAAGAACAGGAGGGAGAGGCCAAAGCAGAACAGATGATCGCTCTTCCGGTCTCGATAGCTATCGGGGCGGAAGGGAGGAAAGTCCGAGCACCATAGGGCAGGGTGCTCCGTAACGCGGAGTGTCCCGATTCTTCGGGATAAGGAAAGTGCCACAGAAAAGATACCGCCCGGTGAGACGGCGGTGCCCATCTCACGGGGTAAGGGTGAAAAGGCGAGGTAAGAGCTCACCAGTCCTGATGGCGACATCGGGAGCTGGGCAAACCCCACCCGGTGCAAGACCAAATAGGAGAGGATTCCCCCCGGATATGGGTTCGGGGGAGAGCCAAGTGGCCCGCTTGGCCATAACTCTCGGGTCGGTCGCACGATTCTGATGGCAACATCAGAACCAGATAGATGATCATCGCATACAGAACTCGGCTTACGGTCTGCTTTGGCCTCATTTGACCGATGTTTGACAACAGTAGGGAACGAAAAGTGGAGGGGGTCCGCTGGCTTTTTCCAGAGGGCTGCGATCAAGCCCAGCTCAGAGGGCTGGCGGCGAGCCTGAATGTGCCCCTCATCGTGGCCAGAATCCTCTTGAACAGGGACGTGTCAACCTTTGAGGAGTCGAAGAGGTTCCTGCGCCCGTCCTTGGACGACCTGTACGATCCCTTTGCTATGAAGGACATGGATCGAGCAGTGGATCGGATCTGCCGGGCAATCGAGGGCGGCGAGAGGATTATGATCTACGGCGACTACGACGTTGACGGCGTCACCGCGGTCTCCATGCTGATGCTCTTCTTGAGGAGATGCGGGGTTGAGACCACTTTTTATATCCCCGATCGTCTGGGTGAGGGGTACGGGATCTCGGAGATGGGAATCCGAGAGGCGGAGCAGCAAGGGGTCGATCTTATCGTTTCCGTCGACTGCGGGATCAAGGCCACCGGAGAGGTGGCCCTGGCCAGGGCACTGGGAATCGATATGATTGTGACCGATCATCACGAGCCGGGGCCGGAACTGCCCGAGGCTGTGGCGGTCCTCGATCCGAAGCGTACCGACTGTGAATATCCCTTTAAGGAGTTGGCCGGCGTAGGGGTGACATATAAACTGGTCCAGGGGGTTTCGTCCAGGTTGGGCCGCGACCGGGAGAGCCTGACAGATTATTTGGACCTGGTGGCATTGGGGAGCACGGCGGACATTGTGCCCCTCTACGGTGAAAATCGCATCATGGTCAAATATGGGCTTCAAAGGATGGCCAACAGCGACAATTTGGGTATTCGGGCCTTGGTGGATATGGTTGAATTGACCGGCAGGGAATTGGGTACCGGACAGGTGGTCTTCATTCTGGCCCCTCGACTGAATGCCGGCGGTCGTATGGGGGATGCGCGCAGAGGGGTGAATCTGCTCACCACTGAGGACGAGTCGGAGGCGAGCCGCTTGGCTCAAGTGTTAGAGGAGGAGAACAGAAGGCGCCGGAATATTGATGATCGCACCTTCGAGGAGGCTCTGGCCATGATCGATCGGGAGATCGATCTTCACCATAGGTGGACCATTGTCCTGGCCTCCCCTGACTGGCATCCCGGGGTGATCGGGATCGTCGCCTCCAGGATCATCGAAAAGTTCTATCGGCCGACGATCTTGATCTCCTTCGATGGTCCCATCGGAAAGGGGTCGGCCAGGTCTATTCAAGGGTTCGATCTCTACACCGCCCTGAAGGGGTGCAAGGACTGTCTGATCGGTTTTGGCGGACATAAGTATGCGGCCGGGTTGAAAATTGAGCGGGACAAGTTGGAGAGCTTTCGGCAGCGCTTCGACGAAATGACGAAAGAGATGCTGACACCAGATCAGTTGGTCCCCATCCTGAGAATCGATGGGGAGATCTCACTGTCTGAGATCGACGACAGACTGTATCGGTTGCTCAATCTCTTTGCTCCCTTCGGACCCCAAAATATGAAGCCAGTGCTTGTTTCCCGGGACGTGGAGGTGGTCGGAACACCCCGTATTGTGGGCAACAACCACTTGAAGTTTAGAGTTCGCCAGAAGGGAAGGATATTCGAGGCCATCGGATTTGGCATGGGGGACCTGCTCTATCGCATCGCCCCCGGAGAGCCGAACCTTGATATGGCCTACGTCTTGGAGAAGAATGAGTGGGAGGGGAACTCCAGGTTTCAACTGAGGATCAGAGATTTGAAGTGAAATTTCGGCCCTTGTTAACGAAAGGAGGTGCTGACTATGGTAGGTATTGTCGGTTATGGGGCCTACGTGCCGAGACACAGGATCAAAGTTGAGGAGATCGCCAAAGTGTGGGGGGCAGACGCACCCAGCTACAAGCGGGGTCTCATGCTGGAGGAAAAGTCGGTGCCGGCTCCGGACCAGGATACGATCACTATGTCCGTTGAGGCTTCCAAACATGCCTTGTGCCGGGCAGGGATAGATCCCAGGGACATCGGAGCGGTTTATGTGGGCTCCGAGTCGCATCCTTATGCGGTCAAGCCCAGCGGGACGGTGTTGGCTGAGGCCCTCGGGGCCACGCCAGAGATCCACTGCGCAGACTTTGAATTCGCCTGCAAGGCCGGAACGGAGGGGATGTATATTTGCCTCTCCTTAGTGAAAGGGGGCTCAGTCAAGTATGGGTTGGCTGTGGGAGCGGATACATCTCAAGGGGCACCAGGTGATGCCTTAGAATATTCGGCCTCGGCCGGAGCAGCCGCCTTCATCTTTGGGACCGCCCGGGTTGTGGCCGAGGTCAACGAAGTCTATTCCTACATGACCGACACCCCGGATTTTTGGCGCCGGGAATACCAGTTTTATCCCAGACATGCCGGGCGGTTTACCGGTGAACCGGCATATTTTAGACATGTTATGGCTGCGGCCGAGGGGGTTATGGCCAAAGCAAGAATGGAGCCTAAGGACTTTGCTTATGTGGTATTTCATCAACCCAACGGCAAATTTCCCATGAGAGTGGGCAAGCTACTGGGGTTTACCCGAGAGCAGATCGAGCCCGGTTGGCTGGTTCCAAAGCTGGGCAACACCTATTCTGGATCTTCGCCCATGGGGCTGACGGCCCTCCTCGATATTGCCAAACCCGGAGAGAAGATACTGATGGTCTCTTACGGCTCCGGAGCAGGCAGCGATGCGTTCATATTTACGGTTACCCCACGGATTGAGGAGGTGAGAGATCTGACCCCGAGAACAAGAACTATGTTAGATAACAATAAGCGATACATAGAATACGGCACTTATGCCAAATTCAGAGGCAAGATCAAGAAGATCACATAGCGCAGCAAAGCCGCACCCAAAAACGTTTTTGGGTTAGGGTTACGATGCCCGCCCCGTGAGATAACTCCATATCTAACGGGGCC
>JBHIER010000251.1:0-5459 GCA_046760705.1 bacterium | reverse complement strand
GGAAAGTTCTCCCGGAAGGTCTCCTCGTTCTCAAAGGGATAGTGCCATTGGGCAAAGGGCATGGCCCCGGAATCGTACCAGGCATCGATCACCTCAGGTGTCCTTCTCATCTCGCCGCCGCAAGCCTCACAGGGAATGGTGATAACATCCACGAAAGGCCGGTGCAAATTGAGATCGGGCGGCACATTTTTGCCCAACCGCCTCAACTCATCCAACCCCTCGACACCCTGTTGCTGGCCGCATTGGGAGCAGATCCAGATGTTCAGAGGGGTCCCCCAAAAACGGTCCCGACTGAGGGCCCAATCGACATTGTGCTCCAGCCAGTCCCCGAACCGTCCTGTCCCTACCTGCTTGGGGACCCAGCGAATTTGGTTGTTGTTGGCGATCAAGCGATCCTTAAAGGCTGTGGTGCGAATGAACCATGAGGCCCGGGCATAATAGAGCAGCGGTGTGTCGCACCGCCAGCAATGGGGGTAGCTGTGGAGGTAATCGACGGCCTTGTACATCCGGTTCCGCCGGTTGAGATCCTCCATAATCTCGCCGTCGGCATCCTTCACAAAACACCCCTTCCACGGGCTCACCTCCTCGGTGAAGGTGCCCCGCTCATCCACCGGCTGCAGAATGGGCAGGTCGTACTCTTTCCCCAGGTTGTAGTCGTCCTCTCCAAAGGCCGGGGCGATGTGCACGATCCCAGTCCCCTCGCCCGCAGTCACAAAATCGGCCGTGGCCACATAGAAGGCAGCCCTGTCGGGTTGACAGAAGCTGAACAGCGGCTCGTACCTTTTGCCCTCCAAACCGCTCCCCTTACACCGCTCGACAACTTCGTATTCACCGTCAAGGACATCGAGCCTGGAGAGGGCTAAGATCCAGTATTCGTCCCCCCTCTTGATTTTTACGTAATCGCAATCGGGGTGGACGGCCAGAGCGACATTGGAGATGAGGGTCCAGGGGGTGGTGGTCCAGACGAGGAAATAGGTGTTCTCCTCATCGGCAAGTCTCATCTTGACGTAGATGGACGGTTCTGTGATATCTTTATAAGCCTGGGCCACCTCGTGGCTGGAGAGCGGCGTGCCGCAGCGGGGGCAGTAAGGGAGGATCTTGTGGCCCCGGTAGATCTTGCCCTCCTTCCAGAACTGTTTCAGGCTCCACCACACCGACTCGATGTAGTCGTTGGTGCAGGTGATATAGGCGTTCTCCATGTCGAGCCAGAAGCCGATCCGTCGGGTCATCTCCCGCCACTCCTTCTCGTAACGGAAGACGCTCTCCTCACATTTGGCGTTGAATCTATCGATGCCGTAATCGATGATGTGATCCTTCGACTTAAGGCCCAGTTCTTTCTCCACTTCGATCTCCACCGGCAGGCCGTGGGTGTCCCATCCGCCCTTTCTCAGCACCTGGTACCCCTGCATGGTCTTATACCGGCAGACGAAGTCCTTGAATGTCCTCGATTGAACGTGGTGCACGCCGGGCTTTCCGTTGGCCGTGGGAGGCCCCTCGAAGAAGACAAAGCACCGGTTACCTGCCCGCTGGTCGATACTCTTTTGGAAGATGTTCTCCTTCTCCCAAAACTCTAAGATTCTCTTCTCTAATTGAGGAAAATCAAGTTTTGTTGATACCTCTTTGAACATCTAATCTGTCTCCTAAAGCTCCTCAATTTTTCTAACATTGCTTCCCTCCCAAGATCCCCCGATTTTCCTCTCATCTAACAGATTCCAATGAACCGGAACCTGAACTTCTTCATATCTGCTTTACCACCCTTTTGATGATTTTAGTCAACTTCGGTTCGGTCTGTTCGGCTGTCCTGATGATGCCCTCGATGTTTGCCTTCTGAAGGGTATCCGGGAAACAGACATCGGTGACCACGGCCAGGCCCAGCACCCTCATACCGGAGTGAACGGCGACAAGATCTTCGGGTACAGTGGACATGCCGACGACATCGGCCCCGATAATTCTGGTGTATCGATACTCTGCGGCCGTCTCCAAGTTTGGGCCTGTCATAGCCGCATAGACCCCCTTTTGGATCTTGATCTTCTCCTCCAGGGCCACCTGCTCGGTCAGGCCGATCAACTCCCGACTGTAAGCCTCCGACATATCCGGGAACCGGGGGCCGAGTTCGTCATCGTTGGGTCCGATGAGGGGGTTGTCCCCCAAAAGATTGATGTGATCGATGATGACCATGATGTCGCCTGCCTGAAATTGCGGGTTCACTGCTCCACAGGCTGTGGAGATGATGAGGGCTTCAGCCCCGAGAGCCTTCATCACCCGTACGGGAAAGGTGATCTGCTTCAAGGTGTACCCTTCATAGCGATGGAATCTCCCCTGCATGAGCACGATCCCTTTTCCGTTCAAGGTTCCCAGGATCAGACGGCCGGCGTGGAAGGAGACAGTGGAGACGGGAAACTGAGGAATCTCTTCGTAAGGGATGACGGCCTCCTTCTCAATATCGTCGGCCAGAGCTCCCAGCCCAGTTCCCAAAATGATTCCAACCTCCGGTTCTAACTTCGATTTCGTCCGAATGAATGCGACCGATTCTGCGATCTGTTCTCTCAGCTCCGACATCTCTCTCTATTCCTGATTCTGCGATTTTACCACGGCTCGTTTGATCTCATCACCATCGAGCCCAGCTATCCTGACCGTCTTCCTTGCAGAAGTATGCCCTGCAGTGATCTCCACCTGGGAAGTTTTCACACCCAGGCGTTTAGCCAACAGACGGACGATGCTTTGGTTCGCCTTGCCCCTCTCAGGGGTTGCCGTGACTCTCATTTTGAGGGTTCCGTCTTCCATAAATCCTTCGATTCGGTCGGCGGCGGCCCTCGGTTGTACCCGGACCCGCAGCACGGAACTTCTCTCCTTCGGAGTCATGTGTGCTCGATGCCTCGGACGGTTTTGAAATATCGGAGGAGAATCTCTCTTCAGCACCGTGGCCGCCCTCCCCCCGCTTCTCTTCCCTTTGGCGGGGCGAGGGAACCACTCGGTTCGAATCGAGCTCGAGAACATTGAGGAGCTCGTTCTGTGAGTTGAGTAGTGCCCTCAACTTTGCAATGAAAGAGGCCTTGTGGCTTCTGAGGGTGGCCAGTTCCCTGTTCAGGGCCATCACCTCCTGGCGAGCCTCCTCGATCCACCGCTCGGCCTTCAGTTCAGCCTCTCGGACGATGAAGTCGGCCTCCTTGAGCGCCTCAGATTTTGCCTCCTCCCGGGCTTTCTGCGCTGTGACGATGGTATCCTGCAGGGTCTTCTCCATCTCGCGGAAGCTGGCCACCTGCGAGTCCAATCCGTCGATCCGGTCCTTGAGGGTCGTATTCTCTCTGATTACCGCCTCGAATTCGTCGGACAGCATCTCCAGGAACGTTTGGACCTCTTCGGGATCGAAACCCCGCAGCTTGCGGTTGAACTCTTGCCGACGTATGTCTAACGGTGTAATTTTCAACGGAGCGTCTCCTCCCTCATCAAATGATCCGGTGCACCATATATCGAACCACCATGAGCAGGATGATTCCGAACATGGGTGAGAAGTCCAATCCCACAGTCCAAGCCGGTATCAGCCGGCGGATGGGGGTGAGAATGGGATCGGAGAAGAAGATGACCGCCTGCACCAAGGGGTTGTATGGATCGAGATTGATCCAGGAGACAACGACCCTGGCGATCATAACGACCATCAGGAACGTGATCAATGTGTCCACCAGAATGTACGTGCTCTCTACGGTCGCTCCCCGAATGTTTGCGGGATGTTCCGAAGCCCCGAGTATGTGCAGAACACTCAAGACGACGGCGGTCCGGACCGCAATCAGCAAGGCCATGCCGATCAGCGGGGCCCAGTCGAGGCCTCGCTCTCGGTAGCCGGTGAAACGCCGGAGAGGGTGGAGAGTAGGATCTGTCATGTTCAACATAATCTGTGTGAATCGACTGTGGGAGAAAGCGCTGCCCAGGGAGACGAAAACCACTCCCAAAAGGAGGACTCCATAAGCCCGATAGACAAAATCCACGAGAACCAGCCCACTTCTGAGCAGAGCCCCTTTAGCGCCCAGCCCTTCGGAAAGACCGAGGAGAAATCCCCTGATGAGGAGCAACAGGGTAGCAGCCACCAGGGGCGAGGGATCAAAACCGGTCCGCCTCGGCGGCACGACCCGTCTCAACGGCTGGAGAAGCGGTTCAGTCAGCTTGACGATCGTCCTCAGAAGGGGATTAAAGAGGAGCTCTCCCCCCACAGGAAGAAAGAGCCTGGAGAACAAGAGGACGATATACACGGTGATCAGGAAATTGAACAGTTCCATTTTTTCGATCCTGTTCTATTCATTAGTCCACTGAGACACGGAGGACAAATTGGAGTATTCGATCGCGTTGGAATCTGAATCTGGAGGACCTACGGATTGACTTCATTACTCCATTACTCCATGATTTCAAGACTCTCTGTGCCTCTAGGGCCACCCCCTCTCAATAGGCCCGGGGGCCGAAGATGGCCGTCCCGATACGGACTATGTTTGCTCCCTCCTCGATGGCCACCTCAAAATCGCTCGTCATGCCCATCGAAAGGTATTCCATTTCAATGTTGGGGATATCGGCTTCAATGATCTTCTCCTTCAACTCCCGCAGCCTCCGAAAGCAGGGTCTCACCTCTTCCGGATCGGGTAGAAAGGCACCGATAGTCATCAACCCTCGCACGGACAGACCCTTGAAGGTGGAGATCGCCCGAAGGAGATTTATGGTCTCCTGAGGTTCAAGACCAAATTTCGTCTCCTCCTGGGAGGTATTCACCTGCACCAACACGTCCATGATGGTCCCCGCGGTCAAAGCCCTCGAGTTGATCTCCTCGGCCAGCCGAAGGCTGTCCAGGGAATGGATGAGGTCGAAGATGTGCACCGCTTGCTTCACCTTGTTGCGCTGTAGGTGGCCAACCATGTGCCATGTGACGGAGCCGTCCACAGCCTTCATCTTCTGCAGGGCTTCCTGAACCCTATTCTCCCCGATGATGCTGATACCTGCCTCCAGGGCCTCTCTGATCCGCTCCACATCGACGCCCTTGGCCACGGCCACGATGGCGATCTCAGACGGGTGGCGTCCGGCCCGCTGTGCAGCCCTGGCTATTCTCTCCTTGACGGAGGCGATGTTTTCAGTAATAGCGGCCACTGCGCTCATCCTCCCTCAAAAAATCAACCCTTGAATATACTACACTTCAGTTGAAAAGCAACCAAAAAATCGGGGCCGACTGGGGAGAAACAGCCCTCCGAGGCGCACCAGAACTGCTCTTCAGAACCACTCAGGTCGGGATGATAGCTGCCCTTCAGTCGAGCTTTTTGATATCGAGGAGAATGACCGGCCTCTCAGCGTGCGGGCCGGGGAGGGAATCGTCCGAGTCTTCCTTCGGCTGATCCGGTTGGGTAATGGAGGTCTCAGGGGGGGCCGTCTCAATGTCCGAAGGCCGGAAAGGGGCCACCTCAAAAGTGCCACGGCCGTGGTGGCAG
>JBHIER010000250.1:0-5499 GCA_046760705.1 bacterium | reverse complement strand
TTCAGTGATCAGTGATCAGTCCCCACCCCACACCACCCTGAAGATTTACAACATCTTGGGGCAGGAGGTGAGGACTCTGGTAGATGAGCTAAAGGAGCCGGGGTACTATACGGTGACGTGGGATGGTAGGAATGAGAGAGGAGACCCGGTCTCCAGCGGTATCTATTTCTATCGTCTGACGGCTGGTGACTATTCCAGCACTAAACGGATGGTATTGCTCAAATGACGAATGGTAAAAGGCTTATAGTCTAAAGTCCAAAGTCAAAGATTGTGGCTTCAGCCTCAACGATAAACTGAATTAACGGTCTAAACCGACAAAACGGACGAACGGACAAACGGTCTAACCGGCCAGCGAAGCTTCGCCTCAAACCGACGAGGCATAAATCCGAAATTCGAATATCGAAATCCGAAACAAATTCCAATGACCAAAATCCCAATGTTCGAAACCAAAAAGCCCTTGCTTAGAGCAATTCAGCTTTGAGCTGTTTCGAATTCCTGAACCCCTGAAAGGAGTCAGGAGCAGGCTCTGTCAGGAACAGGTTTTGGACATTTGAATTTCGATATTGTTTCGAATTTCGTGTTTCGTGCTTCGAATTTCAACGCAACATGGTTCGATTTCGACGCAAAAACTTGACCTAAATTTTAAGATCTTGCCTTATGAAGAAGGCTAGAAACGGATGGTGTTGTTGAAGTAAGAGTTTGTTTTAGATTGCAGAAGGAGCCAAGAAAATGATGCGAATATTCGTAGTATTGATTGTCCTCTTGATGGTGAACGTTTGTTCGGTGGCGACGGCCAATGATGAAAAGGCTGAAGTAGCAGGGCTATGCACAGGACCCTTTGAAGATGCCCCACCATTCACTGAGATAATTAACAACGACTTGAAAATTCTAAAAAATAAAAAGAATGTCATTCTGCATTTTTATAGTGTTAAGGCATTCAGCTCACCAACAGAGGATGGGAACGTTGGGTTCCAGTATTTTGGTGGTGATGTATCAAAATATTATTTCCTAAAAGAACTATATGATAATGATGAACTTGTTGGTTTGGGGATTAATATGACTGATGAAGCCGATGAAGATGGCGTATTCCCCTACAGCAATTGCTGTCTTAATTTGCTTACTTCATGTATGATAAGGGGTATAGATCAGGAAAAAATAGACGATGTTTTCTACGGCCGGTTGATTTTTGATTTAAATGAGGAGGCTTTCAGAAGATTCAGGGTTGATGAGAAAAAACCCCATCCTACAACCATATTTTTTAAAAATGGTGAAGAGGTCTGCAGGTTTATAGGACAGGAACCAAAAGTAAAAGATCTTTTCATCAAGCATTATGTAAAAGGTGAGTCCAAGTTGTTGAAGTAGATATACGGTGTGGGAGTTTTGTGGCGTCGGGTGAGATGCCTGTCTGCCGTGCCCGGCAGAGGCAGGCAACTCCTAATATCAAAGAACGGCAGTGTCTCTCTGTGCTGCACCGCTTCAGACCGAAGTCCTGTTACCCCTCTGATGAACGTCTCTCAATTTGAAACACCACACTTACGGGCATAAAGCCCTACACCATCTCGCGTCTCGCCAATCGCAAACCGCGGAGAGCGAAATTCTGGCTGTGGGTGTATTTTCTATACCCTAATGCTTTCGGCATTCGTGAAAATTCTCTAAAAAATCGGGAATTTTTTGGGAATTGGAGAGTATATATAAAACGGGAAGGTCTCAAAACTGAAGGAGAAGCTGCGTGGCCCAAACAATCTGTAGTCTTCAGACCGACAAGAAGAGCCAATTTGAGGAGGATGCTCTCATCGGCAGGGCCCGACAGGGTGATTCGGAAGCCTTCGGGTCTTTAGTCACCAGGTACCGCAAACGGATATACACCCTCTGCTATCAGATGACCTTCAAGCGCGAAGACGCAGAGGACATGGTGCAGGAAACCTTTCTCAGAGCCTATCGGGCCATCGGGAAATTTGAGGAGGGCGGCAGTTTTTACACCTGGATCTATCGTATCGCTACCAATCTGTGTCTCAGCCGCCTCAGTCGGAATAAACATCGCAACGAGTGTCCGTTGGAAGACTGCGAATTTCCGCAGTTTCCCCTGCACAGGGCCGACCATAATCCGGATGTCAACCTGGAGCGAAGAGAGCTTGTGGAGAAGATAAGGGGTGCTATTGAAAATCTTCCGGCAAGGTACAGGACAATTGTGGTTCTGAAAACCTTTCAAGGATTGAGCTACGATGAGATAGCCGATGTGCTCAAAATTCCCAAAGGGACAGTGATGTCACGTTTAAACAGGGCCAGGGTGAAATTGAAAGGGTCATTGAGACAATATGTAAGAGAGACAGAAAACTACTTTGGGATTGGGAAATAGATTATTGTAAGGGAGTGATTGAGCCATGAGGTGTGGATCAGTTCGAAAAATGTTGGGACCATATTTTGATGGGGAGCTCCCTCAAGATAAAGCGGAGGATGTCCGTAGACACCTTTCATCTTGCTTTGCGTGTGCCGAAGAGTTGCGAACTCTGCAGGCCGTTGAGCAGATGGTGCTAATGGCGGCCGTAGAGGAGCCTGCTGAAGATTCTTTGCGGGCTCTCCAATCCCGGCTGGAGTCGAGGATAGAGGCCGAAAAGCCCCGATCAGAAAAAAGGAGGGCTCACCGCAGCGTACTCCGGTGGATCATTCATCCGTATCCTCGATGGAGACTTGCGGGAGCCGTGGCATCAGCCGCCCTGGTTGCGGTCTTCGTCCTGGCCCTTTGGCAGAGGGAATTTCGGCACCAGGTCATGCCCTCTTCAGGGTTGGATTACGCGGCCCGCTCGCCTTCTACCCTCAGTAAGGTTACTCCTGGTGACAGTGTGGTTCGCCTGAGTAAAGGGGCTGGAAAATTCGCGCTTCCCCGGGGGCCGAATGAGACAAATATTGCTTTGAAGGGTTCTCGATCTCCGCTGCTGGTTCTTGACGAATATTCTGCTTTGGGATGTTACTCGGTCAGCAGCCCTGGGATGGCGCGCATTCAAGCTTCCAAACATAATCTATATTCCCATTCCGCTTCGGATGCAGCGTTCCTGCTCTCTGCTGGGGACCCGGAGAGAATCTATGCATTAGGGCTATTCTATCAAGATCACAATCAGCCCCATGAGGCCAAGAACCAATTTGAACTCATAGTGACCAACCATTCTCGGAGCGACGTGGCCGACAATGCCCAATTTCAGTTGAACGAACATTACTCATCCTTCGAGGATGTGAGCGACGAGACCGAACGGTGGCGGAGTCGAAGAGAGATGTGGCAGGCCTTTCTCGACCGATACCCCACCACCGACCTCAAGGAGGAGGCGCGTTGGCGGCTGGCCGAAAGCTGGTACTATTTCGCCTCAGCCTCTGGCAAGCCGGAAGATTTACGAGAAGCTATGCAAATACTATCTCAAACCAGAGCCATCATCACGGATGAAGAAAGACAGGATATGCTCCGCTTTCAAATAGACGACCTCAAGTCCAAACTTACGCTGTGACCTCCATAGTTCTACAAGTTTCTTGGCGGCTTTTTTGGGCCCTCACAAAAAATTCGGGAATATTTTTCAAAATCAGGAGTATAATAGAATAGAAATTGATTGTTCACTTTTATATAATTTCTTGAGGAGGTGTACAGAGATGAAAAAGCTTGTTTCTTTGATCCTTCTGGTGCTTTTTCCCCTAACCTTGTCTCTGGGTAACGCCCCAATCGTCGCCGCAGAAAATCAGGCTGAAGAACCGACCCAGGGAAGCCTGCTGGCCCGTGATGCTGAAGGAAAGAGAATAGAAGTGCCCCTTGAGCATACCGATGTCCAGGCGCGCATCTCCGGGTTTATTGCTCGTGTGGATGTTACACAAAAATTTGTCAATCCCTTTGATGAGCGAATCGAGGCCGTTTATGTCTTCCCACTGCCTCAGAACGCAGCAGTTGACCGCATGGAGATGAAGATTGGCCATAGAACCATTAAGGGGATTATTAAGAAAAGAGAAGAGGCCAGGGAGATTTACGAGCAAGCTAAGAGAGAAGGCAAAACAGCCAGTTTATTGGAACAGGAGAGGCCGAACATCTTTACGCAGTCTGTGGCCAATATATTACCCGGAGATACCATTTTGGTCAGCATTAGTTATGTTGAGGTGATGGAGTATGAAAAGGGTCGTTATGAATTTGTGTTTCCCATGGTCGTAGGCCCGAGATATATTCCCGGCGAACCGCTATCTGAGCCGCCGTCTGGCTATGGCTGGGCCCAAGACACGGACAAAGTCCCTGATGCTTCGAGAATCACACCACCTGTTCTGCCACCGGGCTTGAGGACCGGGCACGATATTTCGATAACACTGCATCTAAATGCAGGTGTCCCTGTGCAAGATATCACTTGTAAATCCCATGCTGTGACTGTTGACCGACTCAATCGAGGAGAAATGACCATCAAATTGGCGGAGAAAGACGTCATACCAAACAAAGACTTCATACTGAATTACGATGTCCTCGGCGCAGAACTGGAGATGGCTCTTTTGACGCACCGCGTGGAAAATGAGGGCTATTTTTTGTTCATCCTTCAACCAAAAATGGCCTACGCTGATGAGGAGATAACACCAAAAGAGATGGTCTTTGTGGTTGACAATTCTGGGTCCATGAGGGGCGAGCCCATTGCCAAAGCAAAGGAGGCCATGCGTCACTGTATCCGGAATATGAACCCTGACGACACTTTTCAAATCATCAAATTTTCGGAGGCAGCGTCCGGCTTCTCGCCCTATCCGATGCCCAATACGCCTGACAATCGGCAAAAGGGGCTCCATTTTATCAATAAAATGCATGGTAGTGGTGGAACGCGAATGATCGAAGGCATCAGAGCTGCCTTAGGATTCCCGGCTGACCCCGAAAGAATGCGGACTGTCCTTTTTCTGACAGACGGCTACATTGGCAATGAAAGAGAAATTTTACTGGAAATCCAAAAACTTTTGGGGAAATCCCGCCTCTTTTCTTTCGGCGTTGGCTCATCCGTGAACCGTCATCTGTTGGATCGGATGGCAGAAGTGGGCAAGGGCGCGGTGCAGTACGTCACTCTCGATGAGAATACGGATGAAGCCGTGGCCAAATTCTATGAACGGATTGCGAAACCTTATCTGACTGATATTTCCATTGATTGGGGCCAAGCTGAGGTTAAAGATGTTTTTCCTTCGGAAATCCCGGATCTCTTTTCCGCGCAGCCAGTTGTGGTTTTAGGTCGCTATGAAAAGGGCGGCACCTTCAAAATAAAGGTGCGGGGGTTTGTCCGAAACAGGAAGGTTGTATTCCCCTTGAAGGTTGAATTGCCAGCGCATAAACCCCAAAACGATGTGATAAAAACGCTGTGGGCCAGACATAAAATCAAAGACCTGACATTACAGGATCTCGTGCTTAGTGAGGAAACGGAAGAGATGATTACCGATATCGCCTTAGAATTTAGCTTGATGTCGAAATATACCGCTTTCGTGGCTGTTGAAGAGCAAGTGCGGACCGATGAG
>JBHIER010000249.1:0-5543 GCA_046760705.1 bacterium | reverse complement strand
AGGATGGAATGGGTGACAATCTCTTTGGCTCTAAAACCGTAAAGCTCCTCATAGGCCCTGTTCCAGACCTGGACTCTGCCCTTTCGGTCGTAACCAAAACAGGCGATGGGAAGATTATTGAAGAGGGTCCGAAACCCCTCTTCAGAGATCCCCGAGGCCTCCTCGGCCCGCACCTGCTGGGCAATGTCGTGCTGAGTAGCCAATGCCTCCACTCCCCAATGCCCCTCACAGCTCACCTCCCATTTTGAAGGGGAAGCGACTGTCAAGGGAAGTTAGCGGTACAGGTTCCGGTAGGCAGTGGGCGTCATGCCCACGATTTTTCGAAAGACGTACGAAAAGTAGTTCTGCCCCCTGAATCCTAGGGCGGTGGCCACGTCTTTTATGCTCCAGTCCTTCTCCCGCAGGTACTTCTTGGCGTACTCGATGCGCTTCACGTTCTTAAACCCAACGATTGTCGTCCCTGTCTCCGCTTTGAATTGGCGTACCAGTCGCCTATACCTGATGCCCACCGAATTGGCGACCTCCTTGGTCGATAGGTTTCGATCGACACACGTATCGATGAGCTCTTTGGCCGACATCAGGGGTGTTCGCTGGTTTTGCATCTTTCTCAAAACTTTGACCACGACCTCTTGAATATCTTCGACTCGGAAGGGCTTGGTGATGTAGTCCTCGACCTCATATTGGAAGGCCTTGGCTGCAATCTCCCTTGTTCCTCTGCCTGTAACCATGACCACCGGAACGCTAATTCTATACTGCTGCAGTGCCTTCAAAAACTCCAGCCCGTCAATCCCAGGAAGCTTGTAGTCCAGGAAAACCATATTTATATCGTTCCGGGTCCGTAGCTCTGCCAGGGCCTCCTCCCCGCTCTCGGCCATAGCCAGATCATAATCGTCTTCCAGAATGGCGGCAAACGACTCCCTCACTGCCAGTTCATCATCCACGACCATAATGGTCGGCCTGGCGCGTTCCAATCGGTCCCCAGTTCTTTCTAAAGTATCCATCTCATATCACTCCCAAAATTTCAAATCAAACACATAACCCTCTCCACCAAAAAACGCAGTACTCAGAACGCACGACACAAGACATTTCGACATTCACGCCGCGCATGATAGGTACGCAAATATCATGCCAAGGTTGGGAATGGCCCCGGTCAAATAGAGTTAACCCCTAAATTTTCAACAAATTAGTGTTTTGACGCGACCGATTTTGAAGAGATGGAGGTGAGGCCGGAAGTGTCGAAAAAAACGACACTTTTAGAGATGGGGGCCAAACTTTTGGCGTAATATGTTTTTACACTTGAGCTTAGACGAATGTTGGAAAATCCGTCATTTGAAGGAAAACTCGCATGTTTCTCTGAGGGGTGGGGGCCTATCGTCGGGATAGACCGAGTTCCCGGATTTTGCTCCGGTGAACACCCAACAGCTCCGCCGCGTGCTGCAGGTTTCCGTCGGTCAGCTTCAACGCTCTCTCGATGAACCTCTTTTCCAAGATCTGCGTCGCCTTCTTCAGATGAAGCCCCTCCCCAGCCGTCTCTATGGGGACATCGATCTCCTCCGTAAGCATATCCGGGGGAATCATGCTCAAGGGGATAACCTCTTCTGTGGACAGAACGACAAGCCGTTCCATCAGATTCTCCAGCTCCCTAATATTCCCTGGCCATCGATAAACGGAGAAGACCTCAAAAACCTCCTCAGAGACTCCCCTGACGTTCTTGCGAAATTCACGATTGAAGCGGTCCAAAAAATGGGTAACCAACAACGGAATATCCTCCTTGCGCTCCCGAAGAGGTGGCATAGTGATGGGCACAACGTTGAGGCGATAGAAGAGATCTTCGCGGAAGGACTTCTCCTCAATGGCTCTCTTCAGGTCAATGTTCGTGGCGGCGATGAAGCGCACATCGATAGGGATGACCCTCTGGCCCCCCACCCTCTCGATGGTCCTCTCTTGAAGCACCCTGAGAAACTTTGTCTGCATACCCAAAGAGAGAGAACTGACCTCATCCAAAAAGACAGTTCCGGTGTTGGCCATCTCCAATTTACCTGTCTTCTTGGTGAAGGCTGAGGTGAAGGCCCCCTTTTCGTGGCCAAAGAGCTCGCTCTCCAATAATTCTGACGGGATGGTGGCGCAATTGATAACGACAAATGGCCGGTGGGAGCGGGAACTCCGCTGCCAGAGGTGCCGGGCCATCAATTCCTTGCCCGTTCCCGTCTCCCCGGATATAAGCACAGTAGAATCACTATCGGCGATCCTCTCGACCATTTTCATGATGCTCCGCATGGCCTTCGACTCTCCAATAATAGGGGCGGTCTGGAGTCTGCTGTTCAGTTCGGTCCGCAGGTAGATATTCTCCTTCTCCAACTCCCCAACCTTGAGAGCGCGAGCAATGGAACAGCGCAGCTCCTCAACCTTGAAGGGTTTGCAGATGTAGTCGAAAGCTCCGAGCTTGATCGACTCAACTGCCGTACGAATGTCATGTTTTGCCGTAAGCATGATCACCTGAATGTGATCATCCATCTCCCTGATTGCCTTCAAGGTCATTACACCGTCCATTTCAGGCATGAGGACATCGAGCAGGACCAAGCCGATGTCCGATCTTGAAATGTGGTCGAGGGCCTCCCTTCCGCTGCCCACAGCGACGATATCATACTCGTCCTCAAAGGCAATGGCGAGGCTCTCCCTGACACTCGGTTCATCATCAACAACAAGTAAGGTGGTTTTCATCATTCAACTCCTTACGACAACAGGCTTTAACATGATGTTTCGCAAAGATCTTTTCGTAGCTATTTTCAACCGTCGCCGCTGATCTCAATGGGTACCTCTTTCCCCTCAGCATCTTTCGGTAAACGAACCACAAAGGTGGTCCCCTTGCCCACTTCACTCTGCACCTGTATAGAGCCTCTGTGATCTCTCACAATTCGGAAGCTGATGGCCAGCCCCAGCCCTGTCCCCTTCGATTTAGTACTGAAAAAAGGCTCAAAGAGCTTATCCAAGTTTTCCCTGGCAATCCCAACACCGGTGTCGGAGAAGGAGATTTCGATGAACCCACCGTCCATCCGGCTCTTAGCGTCACCTTTGAGCGGTCGAGAAGCATGTGCATCACAGGCGGTGGCGATCTTCAGCGTACCGCCATCGGGCATAGCCTGTAAAGCGTTCTGGATAATATTCAGGAAGACCTGGGAGATGTGATCAGGATCGACCGAAATTTTGGGCAGATGGGGATTCAGATCGAAGGAGATGGTGATGCCGCACTCCACTGCCCTTCCCATCAAGATGTCTGCCGCTTCTTTCACCAACGAGTTGATTTGGACCTTCTGAAAAAGGGGCGTCTCTGGGCGAGAAAAATCGAGAAGGTCGTTCACCAGATTGGTCAGGCGGTCCACTTGTGGAAGAACAATGGCCTGAAACCTCTTTCTGAATTGTGGGTCGTTGTATCTCGTCGGAAAAAGCTGTGTGAGGGTGCTCAAGGAGGTCAAAGGCGTTTTGATCTCGTGGGCGATTGAGGCGGCGGTGGTCCCTAAGGCAGCCAACCTTTCGGCCCGGTTCATCTCCTCCTCAAGCTTCTTGATCTCGGTCAAGTCGTTGAACACCGCCAACACACCGATCACATCACCGTCCATGTTTCGGAGAAGCCTGGTGCTCACCTGAAGTGTGAGCTCCTCCCCTCTGGCGTTCTTAAATTTCTCTTCAGAGGTTCTTTCCCCTCTATTCTCCTTCAATGTGCCAAGGATGATGTCTCCCAGGGTCTGATCCCCCGACAAAATCTCCCGCGGATTTCTCCTCCTGGCATCTTGTCCTTTCAGCCCCGTGATCTTCTCGGCACTTCTATTGAAGGTGATAATTCTACCCTGGAGATCGACCGTGATCACACCGCTGCTCATGGATTGGAGGATGTTCTCGTTATAGCTGGAGAGCTCAGACAGTTGTTCTATCTTCTCCTCGAGCTCTTTCCCCCTCTCAACCAGGCCATCGGCCATTCGATTAAAGGATCTGGCCAGCTCCCCGATCTCATCGCCAGAACCGATCCGAACTCGATACGACAGATCTCCCTTTCCGATCTTGCGAGTGGCATCCACCAATTTATACATGGGTCTGGTAATGACCCTGGCCAAGAAGGTGGAAAGAAGAACGCCACCTAAGAAGGCAAATACTCCTATTATCAGCACCGTGTTTCGTGTTCTGGCGATCTCCCGATATGCACTTTCCAGGGAGAAGATGATCCGGGCTGTCCCCATCTTCTCGTTGGACACTAAAACAGGGACCGAAACATCCCACGCCGGTTCGGTCCCTTCATATTTGATCCGAATAGAGCGTTCGATGTTCGATCGTAGCGCCTCCGTCGACAGGGGGTCCATTACAATTTGGCCCACCATCCTGGTATTGTTGTGGACCAGAACTCTCCCGTTGTTATCAAGGATCATGGCCTGAATGATATCTCTCTTGCTGTGGACACTGTCGAGAATCTCTTGCAGAACCACATAATCATCGGCCACAATCGCTTGGACGCTGCTGTGGGCCAGAACGTAGACCAGATCGAGGGCTTTCACCCTTCTGTCCTCGATGATGGCCTTCTCCTCAAGACGGTTGACAATAAGCACGATAACGCCGACTACCACCAAAATAAGTGCGGAGATCGACAACAGAAATTTGATCCGCAGTTTCATCGGAGAAATTCTGCTCCGGTTGAAAAGTCAGAAAGGTACGTATTCAACCTGATCCAATCTGACAATACCTAACGGATTGACAGAAAACCCCTTGATAGAGTTTCTTAAGGCAAACACCTCATTTCCGAAGCTGATGAATAGACACGGGAGATCTGCAACGATTATCCTCTGTGCTTCATCGTAAAGCTTCTTACGCATCTCTTCATCCATGGTTCGGCGCGCCTCCTCCAACAGACGGTCCAGTCTTTTGTTTGAGTAATGGAACAGATTACCCTCTTCTCCCCTTCCTCTAGAATGGAAAAAAGGGTAAAGGAAACCGTCCGGATCGACCGGGTCACCCCTCCACCCATCTATAAAGAGAGATGCTTCACCACTCATAACACCTGAATTGTATGTATCCCAATCATCGATGTACTTTATGTTCACTTTTACTTCTATTCTCTCAAGATCCTTCTGGATTGCTAACGGAAGAACTCCCGCCCGCTCCGATTCATCATAGCGCCACAAATCCACCCGGAGGCCCTCAGGATAACCGGCCCAGGCCAACAGATCTTTGGCAGCATCGGGATCGAACTTCATCCGCCCGATGTCAGAATAAAACCCAATAAAGGCAAGCGGCAAAGGTCCATCAGCGACTAATCCCTTTCCGCGAAGCATGGTATGCACGAATTTCTCTTTGTTAAAAGCCATGGCGATAGCCTTGCGCACCCTCACATCGCTGAAGGGTTCCTTTTGACAGTTGAAACCGAGAACATTTACTCCAAGGTCCTTGCTAAAAATCAGATCAATTTCATCTTTTAAATAGAGCCTATCTGAGAGGGTCGCTCCCACATCCTCAATGATTTCCAATGAACCGTCGAGTATCTTCTCAACTCTATCAAT
>JBHIER010000248.1:0-5590 GCA_046760705.1 bacterium | reverse complement strand
CCAATAGTATAGGCCAGTCCCTGCTTCTCTCTGAGATCGAAAGCCAGACGAGTGGAAAGCATCGAATTCATGACCTGGAGGGGAATTATATCTTTCTCATCCCTTTCGAGGTACAGATTTCCCAGATAGAGATAGGATTGTCCCTTGCCCTTTTCCTCCGTGGCCTCTTTCATCTGTCCGACCTCGGTGGGACCGGGGATGGTGGAGACGACTTGGGGGTTAAACCTCATCTCACCGAAGAGGTGTTTGACCTTATCCAGGATCTTTTCAGCCGAAACATTTCCGACCACCGAAAGGATGAGATTGTTGGGGGCAAAATAGCTCCGGTGAAATTCGACCAAGTCCTGCCTGGAGATATTTTGAACTGTCTCTGCCAATCCCAATATCGGCCGCGACAGGGGATGTTCGGGAAAGATCGTCCGATAGTATAAATTTTTGGCCGTCTTCTGAGTGCTTCCCTCCGCGGCCTTTATGGCCCCCAGAAGCTCAGCCCGCACCTTTTCGATCCCCCTCTCATCGAGGGCCGGATTTTTGACCATATCGGCCAAAAGGGTCAAACCCTGCTCGTAAAACTCATCGATGGTCTCCAGGCGAATGTAGGAGAATAGAGGCGAAAAATAGTAGTCATCGTAGGGAATGTAAGGGCTGTCGGTCACTTTCAATCGGGCCCCAATGGACTGCAGCTCCGCCGAGATTTGTTCCAGGGTCCGATTTTTCGTCCCCTGAAGCAGCATTCTACCGAGAAAGTCGGCGATCCCTGTCCTTCCCTCCGGCTCGTGGTAACACCGATTCTTGGCCAGAAGGTGAACGGCGAAAACCCGGGAGCCATGGCTCTCTTTAATAATGACCGTGAGCCCGTTGTCCAACACCTCCTTTTTAACTCTCTCGGCCTTTTTCTGCCCCTCGCTCTCCTCCACCTCGGGCTTCGGCTCGAGGGCTGTGGCCACATAAGCTATATCTGAAAAATACTTTTGGGCCACCCTCTGAACATCCTGGGGAGTCACCTTTTCAATTTTTTCCAGATAGGATGCCACGAAATCGTATCCCGATTTAGCCACGAGCGAAGCCTCAGACATGCCGTAGTATAAAAATTTCTCCTGAAGAAAAATCTTGTCGGTCTTGATTTTCACAATGGTTGAGTTTATCTCCTCTTCGGAGACCGGGTCAGTGACCAGTCTTTGAATCTCATGGGTGATCATCTCAATCACTTTCTCCTTGCCGGCATAGGGGGGCAAAGTGGCGTGGATGTTCAGAGTTGGAAGAACGTCATAGACGGAATACTCCTGATAAACGTTAAAGACCAGAGGCTTTTCACCTCCCTTCAGAGCTTTATCCAACCGCGATGCCGTTTGTGATCCCAGCATCGTCGCCACCGCGTCGGGCCCGAAGATGGAAGCCAAGACCTCAAAGGCGTAGTAATCAGGGTCTTCGAGATTCGGCGCATTGAAGGCCAGGCTCAAACGGATGCTTTTCGTGTCAGCCACTTTGGTAAAAATTTTAGTGCCGGTGATAGGAGACAGCACATCTGTCTTAGGGGGTGGAAGCTCTCCGGGTGGATATGGGCCGAAGTATTGCTTAAACTTTTCGATCATCCCCTCCGTTTCAAAATCGCCCATGACCAGGGCTACCATATTGTTGGGAACGTAAAAGCGATGATAATAGTCCAGGATCTGATCGCGACTCATGTGAGTGATCGTCGTCGGAGTTCCCAGAACCGGTAGGGCATAGGAGGTGCCTCGGTAGAGTTTTCTGTTGAAAAAGAGGTCGGCCAAATAATCGGGGCTGTCCCGATCCTTGCCAATCTCCTCGACAACTATACCTCGCTCCTTTTCCAACTTTTCCGGAGGGATGACCGAGTTGAAGAGCATGTCTGCCTGGATATCGAGACCCTTGTCGATGTGTTCGGCTGGCATCAGGATCATATATGTGGTAAACTCTTTGCCAGTGGTGGCATTGTCATAGCCGCCGTAGAAATCCATCTCATCGTAAAGCTGCTGTTGAGTCCTGTTGGCCGTTCCGTTGAAGAGAAGATGTTCCAGCATGTGGGAGACGCCGTTGATAGCCGGGGTCTCATTACAACTCCCCGTCTTGACCACCACCACCGAAGCAACCATGGGGTTGGAGTGGTTCTCGATTAAAATCAGTTCCAGGCCGTTGTCCAAAACTTCGACCCGAGCCGCAGCCGAAGCGGTAGAATGAGGTAGAATCTGATGGAACAGAAATATAATGGCCATAATAACTAATGATAAATTCACTTTTTTGAACATCTCTTCCTCCTTTCCGTAGTGCGACCCGTGAGGCGATGGTCTCTTGGAGGCGATGGTCTCTTGGAGGCGATGGCCTCTTCAGGCTCGCCAAACCAAACTCTTCCCCTGGCGAAGCCAAAAAGCCTCTTTTTCAAAGTCGAGTTTCATCCTCCATTTCTGTGGCGGAGCCGTCCCGATGATCGCCTTTTCAGATAAATTGGGGACAACCACAAACTCATCAGAAAAACGGTACCCGTCAGACCCTAACTCACATGGATGTGTTCACCTGAAGGTGAAATGTGGCAGAAGAAATTCTGACTAGAAAGCGCCTGTCCGGAAACATCTGTTTTTTCTGTCGTTCCGGACGTGTTCCGCAATGACAGGTAGGGCCAGACAATAAATAAAATCACCTCTGTGTTCTCTGAGCCTCTTGGGTAAACCGTGTCATGCATCTCCTCGGAACGTCTCCAAGGATCATCATCAACAACAGCAAGCACGTCAAAATCAGAGAATTCGGAACCCTCCCCTCTGGATCTGGAACGAAACAGCTTCAGCGACTCTATACAATTACCATATTTCTTTGCCAAGAGATCGCAAAGCTCCAATAGGATGGCTTTATCACTATCAGAGAGTTGTAAAGAATCTGTGAAAAGCTTTCCAACCATTCTCTTTCCTCTACTTATAGATGCTACAGCGGAATATTGCCGTGTTTCTTAGGCGGATTGGAATCGCGCTTATTGGACAGCATTTGCAGGGCTTTGATCAGCCGGGGGCGTGTCTGGCGAGGTTCGATCACATCGTCGATGTAGCCCCGGGCGGCGGCGATATACGGGTTGGCAAATCTCTCCCGATACTCCTGAATCAGCCTGGTCCGTTCGGCCTTGGGGTCCTTGGCCGCCGCGATCTCCTTGCGAAAGATGATATTCACCGCCCCCTCGGGTCCCATGACGGCGATCTCGGCCGTAGGCCAGGCGTAACTGATATCGCCCCGGATGTGCCTGGAGTTGAGCACATCGTAGGCCCCGCCGTAGGCTTTGCGAGTGATGACCGTAATGCGTGGCACCGTGGCCTCACAATAGGCATAGAGCAGCTTGGCCCCACTGCGGATAATGCCTCCGTGCTCTTGAGCTACCCCGGGCAGAAAGCCTGGCACATCCTCGAAGGTAATAATAGGGATGTTGAAACAGTCGCAGAACCTGATGAACCGGGCACCTTTGATGGAGGAGTTGATGTCCAGAACCCCGGCCAGCACCGCCGGTTGCTGTGCGACAATGCCCACCGAGTGGCCGGCTAAGCGGGCGAAACCGACGATGATGTTCCGGGCCCAGTGCTCGTGCACTTCGAAGAAATCGGTGTCGTCCACAACCCGTCGGATGACGTCTTTCATGTTATAGGACTTTGCCGGTGAGTCGGGAACGATGGTGTTCAGGGTCTCATCCATCCGATCCGGCGGATCGTCTGTGGGGACGAAAGGTGGATCCTCCATGTTGTTCTGGGGAATGAAACCGATCAGCCTCCGAATGAGAGAGAGACCGTCCTTCTCACCCTCGGCCGCAAAGTGGGCCACCCCGCTCTTGGTATTGTGGGTCATAGCCCCGCCCAGTTCCTCGAAGGTCACCGCCTCGCGAGTGACGGCCTTGATCACATCAGGTCCGGTGATGAACATGTAGCTGGTGTTCTTGACCATGATGACGAAGTCGGTGAGGGCCGGGGAGTAGACAGCGCCTCCGGCGCACGGGCCCATGATGGCTGAAATCTGGGGGACGACGCCCGAGGCCAAGGTGTTGCGCAGAAAGATGTAAGCGTAACCGGCTAAGGAGACCACCCCCTCCTGGATGCGGGCTCCACCGGAGTCGTTGAGCCCGATCACAGGGGCACCGTTCTTCATGGCCATGTCCATGATCTTGCAGACCTTCTCGGCGTGGACCTCGGATAGGCTTCCACCGAAGACGGTGAAATCTTGGGAGAAGACGTAGACGAGCCGCCCGTCGATGGTCCCCCAACCGGTGACCACACTGTCGCCCAAATATTTTTGGTTCTGGATGCCAAACTCAGTGGCCCGGTGGGTGACGAACATGTCCAACTCCTGAAAGCTTCCCTCATCCAGGAGCAGATCAACCCGCTCTCTGGCCGTTAGCTTTCCCTTGGCGTGTTGGGCCTGGATACGTTTTTTCCCACCCCCCAGTTTCGCTTCTTCTTTCAGTTTTCTCAGTTGTGCGATCCGATCTTCCTTCATAATGTATCCCCTCTCTGATCTATGCCGCTATCTCTGAGAATAGCCGTTGGTAGGTTCTATTTTGGACTTTAAATTTTTCCCAATTCTCTCCCACACCGCTCTGGCTTGATGTTCGAGCTCTTGAAGGCTTCCGTTATTGGTGATGGTGTAATCTGCCGATCGGGTTTTCGCTTCAAGAACCGACTGAGCCTTGATCCTGTCCCGGGCTTCTTTCGGGGTCAGGCCGACAGAGCGTATGAGTCGCTCCATCCGCTTCTCCTCGGCCGCCACGACGACGATCAGTCTATCCAGCAACGGCCTCAGGTCCCACTCTAAGAGCAGGGCGGCGTCGACGACAATCATGGTCTTCGGGTTCTCTCTTTGACATTGCTTGACCCGTTCAGCCAGTTCGGCTAAGAGGGCAGGGTGGACAATTCTATTGAGTCTCTGGCGGGTCAGAGGGTCCTGGAAGACGATCTTACCCAGTCTCCGTCGGTCCAGTGACCCGTCCTGGTGAAGAATGCTCTCTCCGAAGGCCCTGATCAACTCTTCCAGAAGAGCAGGGTCCTTGTCGACAACCTCTTTTCCGATCAGGTCTCCATCGATGATGCGGGCTCCCCACTTTTCAAAGAGCTTGCAGACGGTTGTCTTTCCGCTGGCGATCCCGCCAGCCACCCCGATAACAGACATAGTAGTCGGTTAAAATAGAGCTTATGAAGATTTCAGCGCTGTTTGCTCTCCCGGTTGCAGCCAAACAGGGCTCTTCTCCGATCAGATTGCCCTGTTTTTTGTAAATCTATGAAAAAAGAACTCCCATTGTCAAGGGAAATAAGGGGTTTGATATGCGGGAATTCGGATTGCGGATTGGCGAATTGACATAGGAGGTGTTGTCATTCCGAACCAGGTCCTGAAAGAATATACGCCCATAAAGGGCTACACTCCTGTTAATAAATGGGTGTGTAGTGTAGGGCCTTGTGCCCGTAAATGTGGTGCTTGCCCTGAAAGAATTTACGCCCATAAAGGGAGGCAGGCATCTCACCCTCACAGCCCGAGAGATTCTGACCTTCGTCAGAATGACATAGGAGGTGTTGTCATTCCGAACCAGGTCCTGAAAGAATATACGCCCATA
>JBHIER010000247.1:0-5609 GCA_046760705.1 bacterium | reverse complement strand
ATGATTATCCATACCGAGGGTTGGTACGGTTTGGTGTCGGTCTATGGAGATGATGAGACTACCCTGGAGGTTGATGAGGGGGCAGAGGTGGGTGATACATTGACTTTTTATATCAATGGCCGGTTGGCTCACAGCACCAATGGAGTTGAGCCCATATGGGTTGGAGACGGTGAGATGGTGCGGGTCGATCTGGCGGCCTCTCAATTGTCATCAGATATTGAGAGTCGGCTCCGCCTGCCCACAGAGTATGGTTTGTCTCAGAACTACCCCAATCCCTTTAACCCCACCACCACCATCCGCTACGCCATTCCCAGCAGAGAGCAAAGAGCAGAGAGCGGAGGGAGGGGAGAGGGCTCTGCGCTCTACGCTCTGCGCTCTACGCTTAAGATTTTCAATCTTCTCGGGCAGGAGGTGAAGAGGCTGGTGGATGAGGATAAAGAGCCGGGCTATTATACGGTCACATGGGACGGGCGGGATAGTTCAGGGCGCGAGGTGCCCACTGGGGTCTATTTCTATCGTCTGAGGGCTGGTGACTATTCCAGCACTAAACGGATGGTGTTGCTGAAATGACGAATGGCAAAAGGTTTAGAGTGCATAGGGTCAACGGATATGAAACGGACAGTGACAACGGATGTGAAACGGATGAGAGCTTGTAGGTCGTGATTCCCCAAGGACTTGCAGGACAAACCTTGAGGGACCATGTCTCTAATCACCCCACGTTTTTCTCGGTGGCGTAATTCATTTATAGGTTGCGCAGCTCGAATCGTTGATCGTCCTTCGGTTGCGGTCCGAAAGCACTGGGGGTGATAGACGATTAACGAATACCGAAACGAGCCCCGTTAGATACGAAGTTATCTCACGGGGCGAGGTTCGAAACCGCAGCCCTCCCACGCAACCATTTAATTAAGGAAAGAGGTTAAAATGCTACGGTGCAAAAGGAGTTTTGGGGGTTGGACAGGCGTATGTGGTGGTTCTTATTACCGATGGCGGGATGAACTTCATGAACGATAGCTGGTTTATTGATACCAATATCTTACTGTATGCCTATGATAAAGAGGCGGGAAGCAAACATTAAATCGCAAAAGATCTTATGGCGCAATGTTGGGAACGAGCCATTGGTGTGGTCAGCGTGCACATCCTTTGTGAGTTCTTTGTCCGTGCAACACGAGCAGGTAGCGTAATTGTTGATCCAGCAGAAGCAGAGGCTATTGTGCGTAACCTGGCAACAAATTGGCGTGTGATCCGTCCTGACGGCGCTCTTGTCATGGAAGCAATTGGTGGGTGGCGTGAACACCAACTCTCATTTTGGGATGCCCCCATTTGTTACGGACAATGTCAATATCGGAACCTGAGGTGAAGAGGGTACCGAAATTGCCGGATATTGTAAAAGGAAGTGAGCAGGTAGTGAAAGAACCCAACAATACGATAGGTTCTTACGTAAGAGATTGCAGCGGTGTGCAAGTAGTGTGTGGGTAGTATTCATTGCGAATTTAGCAGTGCAAAAGTGCAAAATTATCGTTGCAAATTTGAGGTGCACTACCTCTCGAGGTGCACTACCTCTCGGGGTAGGACTTGGCTGTGCGTCTACCTGTGCCGTTGGCACGGCAGACAGGTGTCCGCACGCAGACAGGTGCAACTTTCGGACTTGCCCGTCAATAATCTAAGAGAATTTTTGAAACGTGCTTGACAAACTCTGAGCTGCTGGATATATTATCTTTCAAATAGAACGAATTGAAGATAGATGGCCACTGTCTGAACCTGTACCCTTCATTTGTTATCAAAAGGGAGGTGAAATCATGACCAAAAGGGAATTGATCTTAGGTGAGATCGAACAGATACCCGAACCCCTTTTTGAAGAAGTATTAGACTTTATTCGCTTTCTAAAAACAAAAGCTCTGAAGGGGAAACTGGAGACGACGATTGCAAGCGAATCCTCTCTTAAAAAGGATTGGCTAAGACCGGAGGAGGACGAAGCTTGGCAAAATTTATAAAAGGTGACATTGTTGTTGTCCCCTTTCCTTTCTCAGATTTAACACAGGCCAAAAGACGCCCTGCTATGGTTATTGCAGAGTTAGAGGGAGATGATGTGATTTTGTCTCAGATAACCAGCCAATGGTTCAAAGATAAGTATGCTATACCAATTGATGAAAATGATTTTGCAACAGGGACTCTTAAGCAAAGGAGCAATATTAGACCAAATCGTATTTTCCAGCAGATCGACACATTATCTTATACCGGGTTGGGCATCTCAAATCTGAAAAAGTCAGAGTGGTCATCAAGAAGATAGTAGATATTCTACGGCAATAATCAAGCACTCCCGATAACAATCAATCCTGCCAAGGCGCGGTGGACGACCCGTCCTGACCGAGTCGGCGCAAAGCAGGATAGGATTCTACTCCAGATCCCTCAACTCCTGAGCACGGTAGTAGCGGGCCCGGTACACTCTGTCCTTGTCTTCTTTTCTCCAGGCCTTGATGTCATCGACAATGGCGTAAAAAGAAGGTATGAAAAATAGGGTGAGAATTGTGGCGAAGGCCAAACCCCAGACGATGGTGTTGGCCAGAGGAGCCCAATCAGCCGACTTTCCACCGAGGCCGATGGCCATCGGCAGCAACCCACATATCGTCGTGATTGAGGTCAGTATTACCGGTCGCATTCTGGTCACACCGGCCAGCTTGATCGACTTCCACCGACCCAGGCCGCGCTCACGAGCGTTATTGATAAACGTAATCAGAACAAGGGCGTCGTTCACTGCCACGCCCGCAAGAGCTACAACACCATACAAAACCGTAATGCTGATGGGGTAACGTCCAACAATGAGGGAGATCATCGCTCCGATGAAAGCAAACGGTACGGCCACGAGGATAATGAGTGGCTGCCCGAAGGATCGAAATTGACCGCCCAGAATCATGTAGATGAGTAGAATGCCGATGAGAAACAGGATTCCAATATTGGTAAAGGTCTCCTTAAACTCCTGAAACTCACCTCCGAAATCGAGTCTGTATCCTGGATAGCGCTCGCTGATGTCTTTAAATGTTTCAATAAGGGCACGGTTGACTTCCACAGAGCTCGTTACCCTGTTATCAATATCAGCCGAAACAGTGATGGCCCGGTCGCGGTCGAACCGTCTTACTGAGGCGAATCCAGTCTCAACGCGAATCTTGGCCACGTCTCGGAATGGTACAAGCGAACCGGCGGGGCTGAGGATCATCATCTCCTCAATGTCACTGATCTCCCGCTGAGAGGACTCTTGAAACTTGACTACTACATCCACCTCTTCGTCTCCATCTCGAAGAATTGTGGCCGTTTCCCCTTCAAAAGCATGGTGCACAGTCATTGCAATCTGCGCCACAGTGAGATTGTGGAGGGCAGCTTTATCGTCATCCACCTGAATGTGCAGCTCCTTTTTCCCCTCGATAAAATCGTCCCGGATGTCAAAAACACCCTCCATGCGCCGCAGTTCATCTTTGACAAGTTCAGCTACTTTAATTAGCTCGTCTAAATACTTCCCCTTCACCTTCACTTCGACCGGAGACCCAATGGGTGGGGCACTGGTTATTTTCCAGAACTCGATGCTCGTAATGCCGCTGATGTTCTTCATCTGCTCTCGCAAGTCAGCGATGATCTCGTCGATGCTTCGACTCCTCTTGCGCTCATCTTTAAGAACGATTAGGAGCTGACCTACGGATGGTCTGAAGTGCCAGTCTCTCTCTGTCTGCATAAGACCAGTGTTGGCAACAACGGTCTTGACCTCCTCTTTCGGCATGGCTAAAGCTCGTTCCTCGGCTTGACGAATGATTTGGTCCATTGCCTGGAGGCTTGTTCCCTCCGGTGCTGTGATCCAGACAAAAAAATGTGGGATCTCTTCACCAGCGAACATCTCCACACCGACAAACGGGATCAGACCAATACTTAACAGAAAGGCAAGCACGATCCCAGCCACTGCCCAGTACCGGCGTCTGAGTATTTTTGTCAAAAGCCGGCTGTACGTTCGACGTACTGTCGTAAACCGAATGCGAGCGTGATTGCGCGCGTTCTTGGGCGTCCGGCTCCAATCGGCAAAGTGGGAGGGGAGAACGATGAGGGCTTCGAAGAGGGATGCGACCAGGGCGAGAGAGACAATAATAGGAACAATGCGCATGAATTTACCCACAATGCCGGGCAACAACATGAGGGGCAAGAATGCGGCGATAGTTGTCAAAATGGTGGCTACCACCGGAAGGGCCACCTCCTTTGTGCCGACTACGGCCGCCCTGGCCGGGGAGAACCCCTTCTGCATGTAACGATAACAGTTCTCGATGATGATGATAGCATCGTCGACAATGATTCCCAGAACCATAACCAGCCCGAAGAGAGAATTGCCGTTGAACGACCTGCCAGTGAATTTCATGAAGGCAAAGGTAAACATGAATGTTACTGGAATACCTATCGCAACGATGAGCGCATTGCGCCAGCCCAGAAAGAGATAGAGAATAATCACCACCAGGAGCATGCCGATCCAGGCATTGGTTTCCAGTTTGTGCAGATTGTCTCGAATGTCAATGGAGGTGTCGGCCGTAAGTGTAATCTGCACATTGTCCGGAAGCTCGGCTCGGTATCGGTCAACAATACGTTTGATTTCGTCAATGATTTGAATGGAGCTGCCTTCACGGCGCTTCGAGACCGAAAGGGTAACGGCAGGCTCACCATTCAAGCGGGACAGAACGTCGGCCTCCTCAAAAGTGTCCGACACAGTGGCCACATCCTTCACTCTGACTATTCCTCCCTCTCTATTTGAGCGAAGGATGACATTCTCCACTTCTCGGGACAGTTCAAATTCACCTTTGGTCCGGATGATGTACTCCGATCGACCTATCTTTACAGAGCCACCAGTGAGGTTGAGGTTCTTGGCGCTGAGAGCATCGATCACTTGAGAAAGGGCCATGTGGTACGCGTTTAACCTGTTCGGATCAACTTCGACCCAGATTTCGCGATCACGGACGCCACTCAATTCTACTTGAGCTATGTTTCTGATGTCCAGAATATCATCTCGCAGATCGTCGGCGATCTTTTTCATCTCTCTCTCATGTAGATCGCCGTGCAGGACGACGTTGATCATGGGCATAAAGTCAGAAGAACCGAAGTCCCAAACGAGAGGGGTTTCAGCCTCCTCTGGAAGATCCACTTGATCCACTTCCGATTTCAGATCCTGGAGGCGGCGGAAGAACCGATCAGAACCTATGTTTTTAAATTTCACGCTGATGAAGGACGCATCCTCGCTCGATCCCGACGTTATAGATTCGATATCATCTATATCTGCAATCTCATCCTCGATGGGGATGGTGATCAGCTTTTCCACTTCCTCGGGACCAGCTCCATAGTAATTGGTAATGATAAAAACCCAGTTGAAGGCAATATCCGGCATCAACTCCCGAGGGAGCGTCATCAGTGAATAGGCTCCAACAACGATAACCAGGATCATGAGCATATTGACGAGAACCGGATTTCTAACAGAAAATTTTGCTAACCACATAATCTACTCCTGGAATATGTGTTCCCAGTATACGAAGGTTCAAAATCCAAAATCCAAAACTCAAAATCCAAAAGAAATCCCAATTTCAAAATCCCAA